>NZ_CP096663.1 GCF_023238205.1 Halorussus limi | reverse complement strand
CCGAGAATACGCGAATCGTAAATTCCTTGCGAACCCTGAGAATCGTACGAACTTTACGAGTTTTGCGAATCTCGCGAACGGTAGGGGTCTTAGAATTGCGTAGTAATCAAACGAGTAATGGTCTATGTATTGGATAGCCCATACGAACTCTTCGAGTCGTGCAGTCTCTACGAACCCACGGAGGTGGTCTCCGTAACTGACCCGCCTCACTGTCCGAAAAAATCTAGAATGTGAACAGATCCTACGAATCGTAGAATGTATACGAACTTTACAATTCGCAGAATCTCCAGATATACTCCTACCAATATTGTTACCCGGAATGCTTTCAAAGAGGCTATCTATCCACATTCTCGAACGTGTCAGTCACTTCATCGGCAGTCTTCCCGACCACTTCAAATAGTTTATCAAGGTCGTCTCGCATCTCCTCGCGGCGACGCTGCCGACGCTCCTCCTCCGAGAGGTAGTTTTCCAGCACGACCGAAGCATCCTCGCTCCCTTGTTCCTCGGCAACCGCCGAGACGCGCGTGGCGACGCGTTCGACAGCTCGTGTGTAGGTCGTGTACCAGAACCGGCGGCCGTACTTCGGCGTCGGTGTCTCGCCGTGCACAGTCACGTCTGCGGTTCGAGCGAGGCGCTTGAATCGCGTGTTCACTGTTTCGGTCGTGATGTGGCCCTCGGCCGCCGACGTGGAGGGGAGTAAATGCCCATTCCAGTCCTCGCGCTCAGTGAGTGCGCTGATCCGCTCTCGAAGGACGTCGAGACCAGTGAGCATCGTCACCGTCCCTGGCCCGTTCTTTCGCTCACCGTCCTCGAACTGGATATACGGGTCATCGAGTGGGTCGAGCGAATCCGGTAGTTGGCGCATGTGGAGTGCGGCAACCTCACTCGGTCGTAGACCCCATCCGCAGACCCCGACGACGATGAAGCGGTCCACGGACGTATCGGCCGCCTCGTAGAGCGTCCGTACTTGGTTGGCGTTGAGACTCGGATTATCCCAATCAGGCGTCTTGTCCCATCCGAATCGCGTTTCGAGGTCATCCAGCGGGTTGTACTGCGCCGGGCCGAACGAGAATTGGTGCTTGTAGAACTGCCGGACCTCTTGAACGTATTTGCGTTTCGCTGCGAGCGTCGTTAGCGCGTCGTCGCGCTGCCGGAGGACGTCGAAGGTGTCGGCTACGCGGTCCATCTCGTCGGACGCCTCCGACACATTGAGGAGGGGGGAAAGCAGGTCCGTAGTGTCGTTGACCTGCTCGTAGGTCATAAGATACTGCCGGAGAATCGAACGGCGCGTCGAGACCGTGGATTCGGCGCGGCCGCGCCGGTCGGCAAGTTCTTCAAGATAGTTCTCGATGGCTTCGCGGGTTGCGTCATGCTCGACGAACGCGAACACCGATTCTTCAGCATCCTGCTGTGGTGGGATGCCGTACTCGTCGTAGAAGTCGCTTGGCGACCAGTCGAATTGGCGTGAGAGATGTTTCACGAACCCGGGATAGTTGCGGTTCAACCAGCTATAGGTCGGGGTCTCGTGATCAGGGTCAAAGCCGTTGGCCTGCATCTCTGGCGCGATCGCGTCCCAGTAGTACGCCTCGCAGTCGTCGCAGTCCATCGTCGCGTAGCGTGGAGTCTCGGTGTTCGACATGAGTCCTAAGTGGTCTTCGAGCGGGTTTCTGGGTCGCGCCGGTGATTCCCAGTCACTCAGTTTTCCTTCTAACTGAAATCAGCGGGTAGTAGCCGTGCTTCGGCGACTCCCAATTCTAACCCTCGTGATTTCGACGGATAGAACATATTAGTCATCCCACTTAGTATTTGTCTTGTATGGTTTTCTGCATTGGAAAACAAGAACAGACAATATGTACCGCAAAATCGGGCAAGAACGAATAAACTGCTATCCGATATATGGAACTTTGGCAGTGTGATGGGACTTCAGCAGTTTCAATTCCTATCATACAATTTCTGGAAGGAGAGGGAAAACTGAGCGGTTCTGCTGTAAACCCTGTTTTGTTTGGGGGTTTGCTCAATCTGTGGTGCATATATACCCAATCACTGTTCGAGAGTGAGGGTAAATCCCCATTCGTAGCTGTACTCGTCTGTTTCCGGATTCACTGTATATTCTTGTGTAAACACATATTCGCCGGCCGGCCAGCAGATGTAGTTTCAATGTATTGGAATGAAGGGTGGTGGAACGTTTGAACGAAGCATTGGAGGCTGACGACCATACTGAGGCAAACTATTACATCCGACAAGCGCTCCAACTCCTCAGTACAGGTGGAGAAATAAAGGCTGAAGACACGGAGGATACCGACGGTACACTCTGCATCGTTCAATACACGCTTCTCATCGCTCATAACGGTCACAATATTAGAAAGCACGAACTCAAATACGCCGGAATAGCAGTTCTGTAGTAGAGCGAATGAACCTAAGTTCCTGCAAATAGAAACGGAGAGTATGCCTACTGTCTCGTGTCGGAACTGTAATACTCAGCAGGAGGTCGAATTAAACGAGTACAATAACTTTGAGTGTAACTGTGACCATTGCAATAGCCTCTCGAAGGGGGAATACACCAAAGCTACGAGTCAGGTTACCTGGCGATGGACCCGACCAACTAGTAGGTCCAACTGACACACAACTGCAGGTGATTTCTCAATACTTATCCCTCGTCAGAAGAACGATGAAGTAGCGGGATAGGATAGCCCGGAGATTCCACCAGGCTCATAACCTGGAGATCGGTGATTCAAATTCACCTCCCGCTATTCTCTAAGTCAAAATCTCTCTATCACCGATTCCGTCCGTTTACTATCGCTACTCGTAGACTTCGTTGGGGTCGAAGATTTTTTCACCGACTGTCTCGCCATCGAGCGTTCGATAGAAACACGATTCGTATCCAGTGTGACACGCTCCCCCTTCTTGTTCGACACGGTAGAGCAGTGCGTCTCCATCACAGTCAACATGAATCTCCTCGACATGCTGTCTGTGGCCACTAGAGCCCCCTTTCTGCCACAATTCATCGCGACTACGCGAATAGTAGTGTGCGAGACCTGTATTCTGGGTTTCTTCGAGTGCATCCGGTGAGACGTACGCGAGCATCAGAATCTCGTTCGTCTCGACGTCTTGGGCAATTGCGGGAATCAATTCATCGTCACCGAAGTCCAATTCGACGGCTACGGAGTCGTCCGTCATATCCAGATTGTTTACGGGATAAGAGATACCAGTTCCCTTTTGATCGTACCCCCGAATCTGCTCAAACCAACTGAATGGTGTTCCCGTTCGAAGTCACGTGCAAATCACGGCCAAGCTTGTAGCCTTGACTCTCTGCAAGATCGACATAGCCGGAAAAGCCACTCATATTCTGATGCGCAGGAATCACGTGTTGGGGTTGAAGCGTATCGAGCATTTCGTAATGACCCTCTTGGGAGATATGGCCGGAGACGTGGACGTCGTCGTAGATGCGTGCGCCCTGCATCTTCAGCAGGCGCTCGGATTGGTATCGCTGTCCTTCGTTCGTCGGTTCCGGGATAATCCCTGCAGAGAAGATGACCTTGTCACCATCTGTAAGATCGTACGGTGTTTCACCGCGCCCCATTCGAGTGAGCATCGCTCGTGGTTCGCCTTGATGGCCCGTGACGACCGGCAGGAAGTTCTCCTTGCCCTCGTTCATAATTCGCTTGAACGCACGATCCACGGACTTGCGATGGCCGAACATCCCGAGGTCGTCGGGGAAGGTCGTAGCACCGAGACGTTCAGCTGTCCCGGAGTACTTCTCCATCGACCGGCCGAGCAGTATCGGTTCGCGCCCGATTTCCTTTGCGAATTCGACGAGACTTGTGACCCGGGCGATGTGACTGGAGAACGTCGTCGCAACGATGCCGCCGTCGAAGTCCTCGAGGCTCATCATCACGTCTCGGAGCTGACTTCGGGCAACGGCTTCGCTCGGTGTGCGCCCCTTCTTGTTCGCGTTCGTACAGTCTTCGATGTAACAGAGTACTCCGTTTTCCTCGCGACCGAGTTCCCGAAACCGTTTCATGTCGATGGGGTCACCAATCACTGGCGTGTGGTCCATCCGCTTGTCGAGACCGTAGACGATTGCACCCTCGGGCGTGTGCAGAACTGGATTGATGGCGTCGATGATGGAGTGGGTGACGTTGACGAACTCAAGCTCGCAGTGATCGCCGATGCCCATAGTCTCGCCGGCTTCCATCTTTATCAGGTCGTTTTCGACGTTGAACTTCCCCTCGTCTCGGATTTCCTCTCTGACGAGTTCGAGCGTGAATGGAGACGCTACAATCGGTGCGTTATAGCGATGGGCGAGTTTGCTGATTGCACCGATGTGGTCGAGGTGACCGTGTGTAGGGACGATAGCTTGCACGTCGCCTTCGAGATCACTCATGATGCGGTCGTCCGGAATCGCATCCATGTCGATAAGATCGAGCGAGTGCATCTGCTCGGTCTGGACGTTGTCGTGAATCAGTACGTTCGAGAGGTTGAGACCCATGTCGAAGACGACGATGTCGTCTCCGGCACGGACTGCCGTCATCTGGCGGCCGACTTCCTCGTAGCCGCCGATAGTTACGATTTCAATTTCCATAGTTACTGCCGATCATAGCAGTCCACGAGTACGGTAACGGCTCAGAGTCCCGTCACCACAGTACCGTATCGACTCCCGTCCGATGAGAGGGGTCTTCGATAAACCGCTATCTAAAACCACCTCGCGGACGCAATTCCCTGTGCCCGGACACGGGACTGCGCGTCTTTCGGTTATGTACCTCTTCGCAGGCGAACCATAAATACTCCCGGAAGTTGTGCCCGTTGGTCCAGAATACCGTCAACTATCCGCTAAGCTGGCAATGAGGACGCTACCGTACGGAATGACCGTTCACCAGTAGGTATTTCTGACATCATTACCTTCTACCCGATATGGATGGTGATACGGATGACACGAATGTTGCTCTGGCGGAGCCATCGTGGTTCAACCGCATTCATCCCCAGGTAGTCGGTTCCCGCTGCTGGAATCGATTGCGGCTCAACCACGACCGCTATGGCCGCATGGTACGTCTCCTAAGTGGTGTCCCAGCAGGACTCGTCACACTTCTTGCAGTCGTAGTCGCAGCAGTGACGTACGGTTTCGGATACCTCCTCACTCGTCCGGATGCCATGACGGGTGAGGAGTAGCGGTACTGTCCGACGCCTCTCTAACTCCGCTAAAACAGGTTACGGCCGCTTTAGCGCACCCTCCTCGTCGAAGAGACTGTGACTATCCTTCGGTTCGCCGGGATACTCACGTGCGGCGTCAGCATTGAACTCGACGCCAAGCCCCGGTTTGTCGGGAACCGCTATCGTCCCGTCTTCAACTTCGAAGTCGTGTTGGATGATCTCGTCACCCCACGCAACATCACGGCTCATGTGTTCAAGAACTTCGAGGTTTTCCATTCCTGCGCAGAGATGCACGGAGGCTGCCGTACTGACCCCTGCGTTCGGGTTATGCGGAGCCACCGTCATGTACCGTGATTTAGCGATTGCGGCTGCATGCTGGACCTCCTGAAGACTACCGTAGTTGGTCACATCTGGTTGGACGATATCGCACGCCTGCTTGCGGACGACATCTTCCAGCGTCTCATTGTTGTACAGGCGTTCGCCCGTCGCCACTGGCATGTCGACGTGCTGGGTGACATCCGCCATCACGTCCCGGTCCTCTAGCTCGACGGGTTCTTCGAGGAACATGATATCGTACTCTTCAAGGGCATCTGCGACCTCGATTGCACCTCGCCGCGTGAATCGACCGTGGCAGTCGAGCGCGATACCGACGTCCCAACCGACAGCGTCGCGAACCGCTTCGAGGAGTTCTGCGACCTCTTCAATCTGGTCGTCGGATAGCGAGTACTCGTAGTGGGCGAACGGGTCGCACTTCAGTGCCGGGTAGCCCTGTTCTTCGACTGCCTTCTTCGCATGATGGGCGTAGTTCTCGGGAGTGCGTTCGCCGATGTGCCAGCCGTTGGCGTATACCGGGATTTCGTCTCGGACTTTCCCGCCGAGGAGTTTCCAGACGGGCTCATCGTAGTACTTCCCGGCGATGTCCCAGAGCGCGATGTCGAACGCTGCGGAGACGGCGTTGATGAGTTTGCCCGCCCGCCAGGCGAAGGGATACCGGCGAAGTTGGCGGTTAATCTTCTTTCGGTTGAGCGGGTCCTCTCCGATGACATAGTGTTTGTGTGCTTCAGCGGTCGCTTCTAACGCGGCTGTGAGTCCTTCTCCACTCAGTGCCTCTCCGACACCGGTAATCCCTTCATCTGTTTCCACTTGAACGAAGAACCAATTCCGCCAGTCAGCGTCGACTACGAACGTCTCAACATCTGTGACTTGCATACAGACCCTTTTACAACGGCCCGAAAAGAGATTCCGGTTCAGTCAATCTTTCCCGAGGAGCGTAGACGACCCTTAGCAGTACTTGGATTTCACGGCTTGCGAATTTATCCAGACAGGTGTCTCTATTGTGAGTGCGGGGACTGGATTACTTCCCCTTGTGGTAACCATCTTAGGGTTGGGTGTCGCTGCCCAGGTGTTAGCCGACCGGCTCGAAATCCCGGGTGTCCTATTTCTCATCCTTGCCGGCATTGCAGTAGGACCAGAGGAACTCGGCATTATCACACCAGCGGCATTCGGCTCGTCGTCTCTGAAGAGACGTATAAGCGACTGGACTCGCTTCGGGTTGACGACGAAAACGACGACGAAATCACCAATGAACTTATTAATATCTACGAGACACAGAGCTTACACTGTTTAAAGTGGGCGACGAAACATAGCCCTGAACGGATTAAATCGGAGATCTACTGAAAATCATTTTAAGGATGGAACTACCACATCTAACGTTCGTAGGGGGAGAGACTGTTCCCCTGAGTAGAGTCCTTTCAATCGTTCGCGTGGAGAACGGGATCGTCCGAAGTCGACCGCGGGAAGTGATCGATAGTGTCTGTCCGGAACGCCTCCTCGTCGAACTTGTATTCTCCGTCGAAGAACTCCATGAGCGTTTGCGTATCCCGCAGGGCGTTCTTCAGACTCGTCGAGGCACCCGGCGATGGCGTGATGTTGAAGATGATGTCGTCGCCAACGATTTTGGCTTCACCCATATCGAGGGACTTCTCCGCTGTGTCCACGATCTGGGGCCGGACGCCACCGTACCCTTCCGCGCGCTCGATGTCGTCGAGTTCCGCACTCGGGACGACCTTCTGGACGTGCGGGAGGAACTGCTTCGGCCCGACCTCGGGCAGGTCGTAGACGAGGTTCCTGAGGACGTACGGAAGCAGAATGCGATCGGCGAGAATGTTGGCGTAGCTGAGGAACGCGTCGGCGTTCAGTCCGAACACGTCGAGGAAGTCCTCAACGGTCGAGATACGCCCGCGTTCGAGGGTTGGCACGAGCTTCGCGGTCGGACCGAACCGCGTGATTGAGGGGTCGTGGACGTCGGCGTCTCCGTGGACCGCGGCGAACGGGAGCTTCTTCATCTGGAGGGTGTACACCTTCCCGTTCAGGAAGTCGTTCGCGAGGAAGAAACTCCCCGCGATGGGGAGCAGAACCTTGTCCTCACCGTAGTCGAGTTCCTTCGCTATCTGGAGGCTGTGAGACCCGGCAGCGATGACGGCGACGCCACAGTCGAACTTCCCCTGGGTCGTGTCGAGCGTGTAGCCGTCGACGGTCTCGGTGACGTCGGTGACCTCAGTGGACGTGTAGACGTCGACGTTCGGCTCGTCGGTCGCCTGCTCGACGAACGACTCCGCAGTTGCGCCGTAATCGACGACGTACCCGTCGGGTGTCTGGAGTGCCAAGAGATCCTTGGATGGGTCGCGCCCCTCGACGACTTTCGGTTCGAGGTCGGCGATTTCGTCTCGTTCGATGGCTCGGAGTTTCGGAAACAGGTCGCCGAATCCCTCCTCGTGGTAACGGTGTTCCAGTTCCGCGACCTCCTCGTCGCCGACCGCGAGCACCATCTTGCTCCGCTTGGCGTGGGTTTCCCGGTCGGGGTCGTGGTTCTCGAGATAGCCCGCGAGCATCTCCGCGCCTTCCTTCACCTTCTCGGCCTTCTCGAGGGTGTAATTGGTCTCGATGTCCCCGAAGTGGAGGGTCTGCGAGTTATTCGTACAGTCTGAATTGATCGCGGCGATCTCCGACTCCTTTTCGACCAGTGCAACCGAGTTTATATCGGTGAATTTCGCGGTCGTGTACAGGAGTGCTGCGCCGCTGATGCCACCGCCGACAATCACGAGGTCGTATTTCCCAGACATACAGTTTGATAACAAACCCACCTCATCGACTGTGCTTCAGCCGTTTAACTCATGCTTTATCGATACATGGGATAACGGCAACTGCTACGACTAGTATCGTCAATCGCAGAACTCCACTCGGGGATCTGACCGAGGAATGCCTATAGATATCAGCAAATTGTGGATAGCCTCGAGAACGTTTTGGGAGTTGGTTTGGAGTCGATATGTGGCTCCACTTGACCCCGAGTAACTCTGGGAGTTGAGAGTCTGACGTGGCGGCCTCTGCAGATGTAAGCGGCAGGGTTCGCGAGTTACGCCGTCAGGACTCGCGCCACTTGTGGCCGCATTCGACGCAGGTAAACAGCCGAACCTCGTAGGAGCCGCCCGGCTTCGGCATCATCTCGTAGTAAGCCTGGTCGCTATCGCAGTCGTCCGCCGGACAGGACTCCTGCATCGTCTCGGTTGAGCCCTGGGTCGCGTCGGCCACGTCGGGTGCCCCGTCATCCCGCTGTCCATCCTCAGTCGTCATCTCCGCTTCTGCTTGCGAGTCCCGCGACTCCTCGTTCTCACAGGAGCGACATACCCACGTGTCGCCCTCCGTGTGCATCAACGAACCACAGTCGTCACAGAATTGCATATAAAGGAGGAATACACGGGTGCCGGATATATGTGTTAACTTCCGATCCGTCGTGGCCGATCCGGAATCATGACTTGAAGCGACGATTACTACACGGAGAAATCGTCGCTATAGAACGTCCTCAATCGCGGTGGCTTGGGTCAGACCATCGAACTTCGAGATGACCGTTCCATCATCGTCGAGAACAATTGTTGACGGAACGGACCGCACACCGTACTCGTTGGCTTTGGCCGTCGCCTCCGTCGCATCGATCTTTTCGAACTGTACATCCGGTCGGTCTGCTGCCAGCGACTGAAGGATTTCTGCTTGCTGCGGACACTGGCCGCAAGAAGGCGTCGAAAATAGGAGTATCTCTGTCATCGATATGCGTCTTTGGTCTATCCAATCGGTCCACTTCAACTGTGCGGTAGCGCGGAGTCCCGGTCCTCAAGGAGCAACGCAGGCCGAAGGCCGAGTAGTGCAGTAGGGCGGGGAGGAATGCGTCACACACCCACCAGCTAAGCACCACCCCATGTGCGACAGGAGGTGAAGTTCGAGCGCGTATTCTGTGGGATCGACCGTTCCTGCGACGAGAATCGTGGTCGGTGCCGAGATGGTGGCCGCAATGTCGCTAAGTTGGTCCTCGTTGTCGGCACCGTGATGGCGAGAGATGTCCACGGGTATTAAGTCTCGTCCGTTCGCTGTGTTCCTAATATCGCTGCAAGTACTGTTACTGTCTCCTCAGGATAATACCGAGCACCACAGGTGGGACAGTCAGCCACGTTGATGTATTGATGGCCTTCAATTGGGGCTAAGAGCGTGTGAGCTGGCAGGGTCCGTTCATGGAGATTTGTGCCACAGTCCGTACAGGGGAGGTCAGTTTCAGTAGTCATGATTGTGGATAGCTTCCCAGCCCCGTCAGTTGATAGCCTCACGGCTGGCCACCAATGGTCGGCGGAATCATCCGGCACGGCGCATCTCAGAGCAGTGCCATCGAATGATGCCTCCATGCTGGCGGCACCCCGATGGGCGAACGAAGAAAGGACGGGACGGAGTCCTCGTAACTTGTGTATCAAGGGGGCTCTCGGTATATAAGTTACGCACAGTCAGTCGGTAGGTTCTGAGACCCCTTTTGAGATTATTAATAACGGATGGGAATGGGGCTAGTAAGTGCGAGGTGCGAACGTAGAGTCTTCAAATCCGGATGCTTTTTGTGAACCATCTTCGTGGGGAAACTATATGAACTATGATCACGGCAATCCTGAATTTAAGGGCCACCTCCACCATATCGAACTCTGTACTTCTGACCTTGAGGCATCAGTCGACTTTTGGGCATGGTTACTGGATGAACTTGGCTACGAACTGAAGAACGAATGGGATGATGGTCGCTCTTGGATTAAGGGCCCCACGTATGTCGTGCTCAAACAAGCAACAAACTCCGACCATCCCTTTGACCGTCAGGCATCGGGGTTGAATCACCTCGCGTTCCATGCAGGGTCCCGTGAACAGGTCGATGAATTGACTGAGGGTATCCGTGAACGAGAGGATTCTGCCGTTCTTTACGACGACCAACATCCATACGCTGGCGGCTATTACGCACTGTACTGCGAAGACCCTGAGGGAATCAAGGTTGAAGTCGTTGGCCCTGAGTAGATTCGGCCAATATCTACATCAATTTACAAGATATATGTATCGTTCAGCTCATGCTCTACACTCATTTCAAATTCGATACGTTGTTTCGCTTTGGCGTCGCATTCGGACCAGTCCGATTCGCCCTCCCCTTTGAAGATTATCGGATTAGACGGATTTAGGTTCACCTGCGTTCCACTGAGTTCAAGCGTCACATCACCACTTCTACCGAGTTGGTCGGCCAACCCGCGGAAATAGTATACAATCGCTGTCCGTGATTTCTACGCTTCAGTTTCGAGTTCCCCTACTCATCGGCACGTCAAGGAAAAGGATGAAACAGCATGAAACCCGTACAGGGCCAGGAAATACTGTCCCGCCAGAGCATTTTGGCGTACTTCCACCGGAACGAAGAGGCCTTATCGATGCATTGCAGAGTTGCTGTTCGGTCACCACTCTGCGAGTGCACGTTGACCATGAATTGACGAGAGGACGACAACGAACGTCAGTACGCCACTCAAAGCCGCAGCACCGCCGAGGAAGAATACCCATTCCATTCCTACTTGGCTCATCAAGTAGCCTCCAACCATCGGTGCGAGAATCGCCCCCGGACGCCACACCAACGACCGAATCCCGAAACTACTCGCTATCCCTTCGCCCTCGCCCTCGTCGGCGAACAACGCCATACTTGCGGGCTCCCGGAGACTATCGGCGAGACCAAGCAGGCCATTCAGGAGTAACACCACGGGATACGCTGGCGAGGTGTCCCCGAGAACAGGAAGTGTCCCAGGCAGTCCGAGCGTAGAGCCAAGGGGACCCGCGAACGGGACCGCGAGCGCCACGAGTCCGTAGATACCGCCACCAGCAAACACGAACAGGGCTCGCCCATATCGGTCCGAGAGCCGACCCATGTACGGCTGGGAGACCATGTTCATGAACTTCTCCGCGGCGATGACTGTGCCGACGATGAACGGACTTAGTGCGAGGCCACCGCGGGCAGCGGAGACACCCACGTAGATGGGTACCCACTTTCGGACGAGGGTGACCGCAACTGCGTACTGAGCGCGGAAACTCGTGAGCGTGAGGATGCGTCGGTTGAACGCGAGATCAAACAGCGCAAAGCCGGATACTGAGGTGTCGTCCGAATCGATGAACAGCCACACACCAAGTAGTGCAACTGTGAGAAGCACTGCGAGAATCGCGAAAATCGGCGTGAACCCAAACTCCTGGTAGAGCAGTCCGGCACCGAGTGTACCGATGATGCCTGCGGCCATTCGCCAGGAATTGTACTTGCCGATGACGTTCGCGCGGTCTCCGGCAGGTGCGAGTTCACTAACTAATGCGAGGCTGATGAGCCCGGTCCCGACGATGCCGAGTCCCTGCAACGTCCGGGCGGCAATGAACCCAAGACTGCTCGAAATCGCCGCAAATAGCAGGTATGCACTGATACTTACCGCAAGCGCGATGAGGAGGATGGTCCGTTTGTCGTATCGGTCGCCTGCCCAACTGAGGGGTAGGATAGCGACGGTTCGCCCGACGCCTAACGCTGTAATGAATAGTCCGACGGCAACTCCCGAGGGATTGAGGACGTCAATGTACGTCGGGAGGAGCGTGAGGATGGTAATGAAGCCGAGACTGCCAGCAAACCGTGTCAAGTACAGGGAATAGAACTCTGCTCGGGTCGAGCCCATGTACGTGGCAGTCGTATTCCGTACACGCGAAAAGGACTTCTGGTTTCACTTCTGCGTGGATTCCGGGAAGTGAACGGACTCCACGTCGCACTGACTTGACGCACCGGACGTGATGAGTAGAACTGTGCGACTACACCTTGCGTTTCAGCCACGTTCCTCACATAGAAAACAAATCTAAGGGTCCTGTTTTGGATTTCAGATTCGGCTTGTAAAATCCGGTCTAGCCTATTCGATATGGCCTTCAGCGCGGAGTTGATCGGCATCCTGTTGCGTATAGCGCCATTCCACGTTGGCCTTCTCGTCTTGCCAGTCCCACGGTTCGACGAGGACGACGTCGTCCTGTTCGATCCAAACACGGTACTTCATCCGACCGGGGATACGGCCCATTCTATTCTTCCCGTCTTCACACCGGACACGGACGTGGTTGCCGCCGTTGTGTTCGGTCACGACGCCGAATAACTCGTCGTCAGTTGGCATGCGAAGATTTCGACGGTCTGCGTTTTCGCTCATACTTCGTAGATAATCCGGACACGGAAAAACCCCATGAGTATTTTCTGACAACGGATACCCTCAATTCTTGGAATCGTCATCATTGAACGGGGTGGAGAACTTCTAGAATGCGCTTCCATCTGATAACCGCGTAAGAGTCTTCTCCGCGTCCTTCTTTTCTACTTTAACAAAGAAAAGAGTGGCAGAGGCTCAAGCAGTCAAGCTACGTTGTGAATGGCAAAAGAGCAGAAGGCTCCACAATGAGCGCGCCGGGTCGTTATGGAAGCCGTTCTGCAATCTGTCCTCAGCCGAATGGCATCATCGGACAGTGCCATCCCGATTATTTCAAACGGCCACAAAGCGAGTCGACGTGACGGATAGAGTTTCTCCCTGGAGTTAGTTAACTGTTCGGACTTGGAAATGGCGGTGGCCGAACCCTATGTTGGTGTGTACTCATGGGCTTGTTTGGACTTAGTACCGATAATAATCGCACTCTGTATCGGAATCGTATCTTGTATGGGACCGTCGAACAGAAGGTCTCGGCCCCGGATATGCTGTTCAATTCAGGTTCCAGAAACAGAAAGTATTTATGAACTCTCTGCCGTTGCTTACCTACCTCGGGTAGGGGTACACGAGGTACGTTATTTTACGAAGAATACTGGAAAGATAAATCAACTAATCCTTTAAGGTCGCGTTTAGTGAATACTGAGAGCGTCAAGAAACCCGGTGACTCAGTCCCGAGTACCCCTGTCACTCGTCTTCGGAGTCGTCTTTGATATCCTGGAGTTTATTCACGAGATCGTCGGTCGAAGCGCCCGTCTCGAACCTGAGTTCCCCTTCGTGATCGTTTTCGTGTACGCTCACTCCTTCGCTGTCATCGTCGGTGTTGACCTCCTGATTCTGTTGCTCGGACTCGTCGTAACTCCCAAAACCCATGTGAGTTCGTAGTAGCGTTGTGGACTAAAAACGTTCGATTGGTAATTGAAAACAATGAACGTGTGAGATTTGCTGTCGGAAGATGCAGTGTAATCTGTAGAGAGTCTAGTACGGTCGGGTTCCCTCAATCATCTATTCTCATAGTTGCACCATCTCCTCGAAGCGACTATTAGGTTGTCTCGTTTTATGAGGTACGACACGGACAATTCATACATGGAGTTCACAGTCACCCAAGGCGATATCGCGGCCCAACGTGCCGATGCGCTTGTGAACGCCGCAGGGACCAGTCTCCAAATGGGGAGCGGAGTCGCCGGTGCTCTTCGCCGGGGGGCTAACGGACCGATCAACGACGAGGCAGTCTCAAAGGGTCCTATTGAACTTGGCGAGGTTGCCGTCACTGACGCTTATGAGCTGGACGCCGAATACGTCATTCACGCAGTAGCGATGCCCCACTACGGCGACAGGCAGGCGACGGCAGAGAGTATCCGTGAGGCGACACGGAACTCGCTTACGAAAGCCGATAATCTCAGGTGTGAGTCGCTCGTGATTCCAATTCTCGGGACGGGTGCCGCTGGCTACGAGTTCGAAGATGGCGCTCAACTCGTCTGCGAGGCAGTCTGGGACTACCAGCCGACGTCGCTGTCCGATGTCCGAGTTATTGCATATTCACAACAGGAATACGAGACAATTGAACGAATCGCGGAGGATGTCCGAAAGAGTGTGTAAGTAGACACTCCAGTTCAGGCGACTGCCGCTTTGAACTTGTCCCGTATTGCATCCACGATTGCCTCGCGGTCGTACTTGCCCGCCGTCGCATTCACGAGCGCTATCTCGTCTTCGTCTATCGGAATCCAAATTTGGAGGAATCCTTGCGACCCCTCCATGTAATCGACGCGCGACGCAGGCTTTTGCCAGAGCTCGGCCTCGTGCTCCGTGTACTTTGGGTGAATCCCTTTCGGGAGCGGTTTCGTCGTTTCTAAGTTGAAATCCGAATCGTCTTCCAATACAGCTCGGATATCCGCAGAAATCGTGTGGCGGTCGGCTTCCTCCTCGACCTGCGTATGGACCGTTTGGACCGTTCGGGTGATGAACTTCTCCAAGTTCTTGTCGGGGACAATTTTGGCAACGTCGTCGAAGATGTCCTGTTCGTGCGGGCGTGGAATGCCGCTCACGCCAGAGACGACTCGGTCGTCCTCCGGGTTGTGACAAATACCGAGATTCAGCCGTGGGCGCTCACCGACCTGTGGACGATATGTATCCCGGAGTTCGAGGAGTCTCGCAATTTCGAGTTCGGTGTACACGCCGTAATACTTCTGCAAGAGCGCCTTGAACTCTGGCATCTCTTGTTCAGAAGGCGAGAGGGGGATAAATCGGCGGACGATGTCTTGGTTGGGGTTGTCATCATGGTAGAAGAACGTGTGGTGTTCGTAATCGTCGAGCGCAAACCAGACGAGATAGTCAATTGGGCCGTCGTCGACGAAAATTGCTTCCTCAATTGGTTGCTCACTGAACTTCGGACAGCGGTCGCGGAATTGATCGACGAGTTGTTGGACATAGTCTCCTGGATCGAGGCCGTATTCAGAAATGAACTCCCGCGGCATACGCGAACCTATACACAAGTTCGGATAAAAACCTCTCGGAGTAAGCTGTATGATACATAGATATGGGGTAATCTACGGGTGAAGTATCCTGAACCATTATACTGTTCGCCCGCATAACCCGTAATATGTCTTCTCAGCTGAGCGGCGCAACCGTGGCACGGCAAGAGACGAAAACGGACGATAGCCGCATGCCGGAGTCCGAGGACGAACAGGACGCAGAAAAAACACTTGACGATATTATCGACGCCTATACCAGCTAAACGCCTCTTCACGGGGGACTATCACGTGAGCCAGTTCCTCAGTATGTGTCTGGACCGACTGTTTCGTTCCGGCGTTCGAGGATCGTCATGTCTCTTCTTGTTCTGGAAACTGGACGACAAACCGGCGATTCGGTGACGGGGAAACCTCAAACTGAATCTCGCGGACCACCGAAAAGTATCGACGACGTCCCTCAGTATACGATTCCAGGAGGCCACCATCCACCAACACATCGAGGTGATGGGTGGCTGTTTTCCCATCCATCCCGACTTTCTCCATCAGTTCGGACACGTACATATCCCGCCGTGAAAGGACTCGGAGGATGTCGAGTCGAGCTTTCGACCCGAGTATCTCGAGTGAATCCATAGTGGAGATAATCTTCCAAAGAATACTTATCCGTGTCGAAGGCCAACTCCCGGTTGAACCATGCCTGAAGTGCCCGTCGAAGACGAGGAAGCGAAGATGAGCACGATCACGGACGGCTACTTTGAGGAGGAGTACTATATCAGTGCAGAGGACGCTGGCGAGTTCCTGATTGAGTTAGGCGAGCAGTTCCGTGATTCCGACGAGATTACAATCACGGGTGACGACTGGGAGATGCCGTTTGCGTTCGGTGAGCCGATCGAGTTGGATATCGAGTTCGAAGGCGACGGCGAACCAGAACTGGAAATTGAAGTTGAACTCTCCGGGCGTGTCGAAGACAAGGTCCCGAACCTCGAGTAACAGCACGCAGGTTCGACACGCAGACGAGTAGTTCCCTTCCTTCACAGACAATCCGACTAGGTCCACGAATCGGACCTGGAATCCAAATAGTGAGGGGAGAGTACAATAAAAAGGACACCAATGACAGAAAAGCATGTACCGCAGTCACTGAATGCGGCACAATTACAGGAAGCAATCGATACGATCGTACAGACGTTTGACTATCCGGCGGAACTGTCGATTCAATATTCATTCATAGAGGGGACGAAACGCACGGAAGTTGAAATCCAAACATCTGAGGCGGTAGCAACGTATGAATTAGTCTACGACGGCGAACGTGATGAAGCAGAACCGGAACTTACTCAAATCGATTAAGCTACCCAGGGCTGAAGCCGCAGGTTTTCGCCTCGTACTTTCTATAACAACTAAGACCAATACCCCGCTTTAAACTGTTAGTAACGGGCTCGGTGTTCGTCATAGTGACTGTGATGACATAGTACTCGTAGTATCTCGCAAGACTCTGCTGGAACGTAATAAATAACAGATATAGACGCTGGCTGAGGAACTCCGTGTTTACTAGTGTGTTCTGTGGATATCCTATTTAGATTCCTAGATATGGGTGGGTTTTACTTTCATAGGTATTCATTTGTTATGTGTGTATGTTGAAGTGGATTGTACATGTCTACAGGCGGAGCAGGCCGAGTGCCTCGGTCGTCAAAACGGTAAAGCCGTTTAGAGATATCAGGACATTTCAAATATAGAATTATAAAGACTGTAAGATGGCTCACGCTGTATGAAAACAATCCGCAAGCTACGTCTGATTCGACGTATTTAAATTAGCTCATCGAAAACAAAGTGACAGACGCGGCGTCCCGCGGTATCCGATGTCGGGGCGTCCCGGATTCCGTAGCAGTTAAGTAGGGTTATACTCTACGTTGGAATCCGAAGTGCGTTACAACGTGAGCGTAGAACGTTCGATTCGTTCTAAACTCACTCTTCGCCTTTTAGGCGACCGATTCATCGGTCGCCAATGATGAGGTGCAGACAATGAGGATTCCACCCCTGCGGTCCGCCGTATACGATGGGATCTGATGTTAGCCCTGGTAGTTCGGTGACACTCGGTCGGTTACGACCGGCGTCGTCGAACTAACGGACCATAGAAGATAGACACGATACTTGTGTCTCCGCCAGAAACCCACCGAGCCATTGTGCGCTCGGCAACCATTCCGGTTGATCCTGCCGGAGGCCATTGCTATCGGAGTCCGATTTAGCCATGCTAGTCGCACGGGTTTAGACCCGTGGCAGATAGCTCAGTAACACGTGGCCAAACTACCCTGTAGACCAATATAACCTCGGGAAACTGAGGCTAATGTTGGATACGACTCTCAGACTGGAGTGTCGAGAGCCAAAAACGCGCCAGCGCTACAGGATGTGGCTGCGGCCGATTAGGTAGACGGTGGGGTAACGGCCCACCGTGCCGATAATCGGTACGGGTTGTGAGAGCAAGAGCCCGGAGACGGAATCTGAGACAAGATTCCGGGCCCTACGGGGCGCAGCAGGCGCGAAAACTTTACACTGCACGACAGTGCGATAAGGGGATTCCGAGTGCGAGGGCATATAGTCCTCGCTTTTCTGAACCGTAAGGTGGTTCAGGAATAAGGACTGGGCAAGACCGGTGCCAGCCGCCGCGGTAATACCGGCAGTCCAAGTGATGGCCGCTATTATTGGGCCTAAAGCGTCCGTAGCTGGCTGAACAAGTCCATCGGGAAATCCACTCGCTCAACGAGTGGGCGTCCGGTGGATACTGTTCAGCTTGGAGCCAGAAGACCCGAGGGGTACGTCCGGGGTAGGAGTGAAATCCCGTAATCCTGGACGGACCACCGGTGGCGAAAGCGCCTCGGGAGAATGGACTCGACAGTGAGGGACGAAAGCTAGGGTCACGAACCGGATTAGATACCCGGGTAGTCCTAGCTGTAAACGATGCCCGCTAAGTATGGCACACACCACGAGTGTGTGCTGTGCTGTAGTGAAGACGAGAAGCGGGCCGCCTGGGAAGTACGTCCGCAAGGATGAAACTTAAAGGAATTGGCGGGGGAGCACTACAACCGGAGGAGCCTGCGGTTTAATTGGACTCAACGCCGGACATCTCACCAGCTCCGACTGCAGTAACGACGGTCAGTCTGATGGGCTTACCCGAGCTGCAGAGAGGAGGTGCATGGCCGCCGTCAGCTCGTACCGTGAGGCATCCTGTTAAGTCAGGCAACGAGCGAGACCCGCACTCTTAATTGCCAGCAATACCCTCGAGGTAGTTGGGTACATTAAGAGGACTGCCGCTGCCAAAGCGGAGGAAGGAACGGGCAACGGTAGGTCAGCATGCCCCGAATGAGCTGGGCTACACGCGGGCTACAATGGCCAGGACAACGGGTTCCCACCCCGAAAGGGGACGGTAATCTCTTAAACCTGGTCGTAGTTCGGATTGAGGGCTGAAATTCGCCCTCATGAAGCTGGATTCGGTAGTAATCGCGCTTCAGAAGAGCGCGGTGAATACGTCCCTGCTCCTTGCACACACCGCCCGTCAAAGCACCCGAGTGAGGTCCGGATGAGGCCACCGCACGGTGGTCGAATCTGGGCTTCGCAAGGGGGCTTAAGTCGTAACAAGGTAGCCGTAGGGGAATCTGCGGCTGGATCACCTCCTAACGCACGGGACCCACCCGATGGGTGGGCCCACACCCGCTCGTCACCACGACGAGCACACGCGAGGGTTCCTCGACGACCCATTCGTACGACCGACCGAGCACCTTTGAACTACCAGGGCTACACCGACCGTCCCCGTTCTGGGGAACGACCTATAGCTCAGTGGCAGAGCATCTCCGTTTCAAGGAGAAAGTCTAGGTTCGATTCCTAGTGGGTCCATGCCGTGGTGCGAATCGAACCGTGTCCCTTAAGTGGAAGACGGCGCAACGATTCAATCCACACTAACCGATGCACTACACCGTGAGAGCGTGTGTAGGAAGGGTTCGACGCACGCTCCTACATCACCTGTAGGACGTGATGATGACGACCGTATGTACGTGCAATCCAGGCGTCCACTGGATCCGATTGCGATGCAGTCAACCCGGGTCACAGTGCGATGTACGATTACCAACAGCGTGGCTACTGTGCCAGCTGGTGGATGGCTCGGCTCGAGCGCCGACGAAGGACGTGCCAAGCTGCGATAAGCCTGAGGGAGCCGCACGGAGGCTTAGAACTCAGGATCTCCGAATGGGAATCCCCACAGCAATTGCCTTGCGCAATGGGGAACGTCGAGAATTGAAACATCTTAGTATCGACAGGAAAAGAAATCGCAAGAGATGTCGTGAGTAACCGCGAGTGAAACCGACACAGTCCAAACCGAAGCCCTCACGGGCAATGTGGTGTTTCGGACTGACCCTCAGCACCCGACCACTCAAACGAAGTCTTCTGGAACGGAGCGCGACACAGGGTGAAAGCCCCGTAGTTTGAGTTAGTACGGTGTGCGTCAGCTCCAGAGTAACAGGGATTGGAAATTCCTTGTGAATATCGCGGGCATCGACCGCGAAGACTAAACACGACTCGAGACCGATAGCGAACAAGTAGCGTGAGCAAACACTGAAAAGCACCCCACAACGGGAGGTGCAATAGAGCCTGAAATCAGTTGGCGATCGAGCGACAGGGCACACAAGGTCCTCTAACAAACGACACGAGTGCAAACTCGCAGTAGGACTTAGAGGAAGCCGGTGTTCTGTCGTACGTTTTGAAAAACGAACCAAGGAGTGTGTCTGATTGGCAAGCCTAACCGGTTCATCCGGGAAGGCATAGGGAAACCAACATGGCCGCAGCCTTCACAGGCGAGGGCCGCCGTCTTCAAGGGCGGGGAGTCAACCGGATGCGACCCGAAACCAGATGATCTACGCGTGGGCAAGGTGAAGCGTGCCGAAAGGCACGTGGAGGCCTGTTAGGGATGGTGTCCTACAATACCCTCCCGTGACCTACGTGTAGGGGTGAAAGGCCCATCGAATCTGGCAACAGCTGGTTCCAACCGAAACATGTCGAAGCATGACCTCCGCCGAGGTAGTTCGTGAGGTAGAGCAACCGATTAGGGGAACCAACTTCGAGAGAAGTTGGTCCCCTTGTCAAACTCCAAACTTACGAACGCCGTCGACGCGGGGAATCCGGTGTGCGGGGTAAGCCTGTGCACCAGGAGGGGAACAACCCAGAGTCGGGTTAAGGTCCCAAAGTGTAGACTAAGTGCAATCTGAAGGTGGTCTCAAGCCCTAAACAGCCGGGAGGTGAGCTTAGAAGCAGCTACCCTCTAAGAAAAGCGTAACAGCTTACCGGCCGAGGTTTGAGGCGCCCAAAATGATCGGGGCTCAAGTCTACCACCGAGACCTGACCATGCGGATAACACCGCAATTGAGTAGGTTGGCATTCCGTTTGGATGGAAGCTCGGGCGAGAGCTCGCGTGGACCGAACGGGAACGAAAATCTTGGTCATAGTAGCAGCGTTAGTCGGGTTAGAACCCCGACGGCCTTACGAGTAAGGGTTCCTCGGCAATGCTGATCAGCCGAGGGTTAGCCGGTCCTAAGTCTCACCGCAACTCGAATGAGACAACAGGGAAACAGGTTAATACTCCTGTGCCATCATGCAGTGAAACCGACGCCTTGGGAACCATCGAGCCGGGCTTTCGCCCGGTCGAATCCAGGAACTTCGTGGAAGCCGTAACGGCACGAAGCGAACGAAGCTGGAGATAGCGCAAGTCGGTGTTACCTAGGGCCCGTGAAAAGGGAGCATGATGTCCGTACCGAGATCCGACACAGGTACTCTGGCGGTGAAAGCCAAGGTCTGTCGGGAGCAACCGACGTTAGGGAATTCGGCAAGTTAGTCCCGTAAGTTCGCGATAAGGGATGCCTGCTCCGGATAGGAGCAGGTCGCAGTGACTCGGACGCTCCGACTGTCTAGTAACAACATAGGTGACCGCAAATCCGCAAGGACTCGTACGGTCACTGAATCCTGCCCAGTGCAGGTATCTGAACACCCGGTACAACGGGGCGAAGGACCTGTTAACGGCGGGGGTAACTATGACCCTCTTAAGGTAGCGTAGTACCTTGCCGCTTCAGTAGCGGCTTGCATGAATGGATCAACGAGAGCGTCACTGTCCCAACGTTGGGCCCGGTGAACTGTACGTTCCAGTGCGGAGTCTGGAGACCCCCAAGGGGAAGCGAAGACCCTATAGAGCTTTACTGCAGGCTGTCGCTGGGACACGGTCGCTGATGTGCAGCATAGGTAGGAGACGTTACACAGGTACCCGCGCTAGCGGGCCACCGAGTCAGCATTGAAATACTACCCGTCAGTGACTGTGACCCTCACTCCGGGAGGAAGACACCGGTAGCCGGGCAGTTTGACTGGGGCGGTACACGCTCGAAAAGATATCGAGCGTGCCCCAAGATTTCCTCATCCGCGTCAGAAACGCGGAACAGAGCGCAAGAGCAAAAGGAAGTCTGACAGTGTCCTTCACAACGCGGGACGCTGACGCGAAAGCGTGGTCTAGCGAACCTATCAGCCTGCTTGATGCGGGCGATAGATGACAGAAAAGCTACCTTAGGGATAACAGAGTCGTCACTCGCAAGAGCACATATCGACCGAGTGGCTTGCTACCTCGATGTCGGTTCCCTCCATCCTGCCCGTGCAGAAGCGGGCAAGGGTGAGGTTGTTCGCCTATTAAAGGAGGTCGTGAGCTGGGTTTAGACCGTCGTGAGACAGGTCGGCTGCTATCTATTGGGGGTGTTACGGTATCTGACGGGAACGATCGTATAGTACGAGAGGAACTACGATTGGATGCCACTGGTGTACCGGTCGTCCGAAAGGGCGCGTGCCGGGCAGCCACGCATCACGGGGTAAGAGCTGAACGCATCTAAGCTCGAAACCCACCTGGAAAAGAGATACCACCGAGACCACTCGTAGAAGACGAGTTCAATAGGCTCGGGATGTACGCGCCGAGGCAACGAGGCGTTCAGTCCGCGAGTACTAACCGGTCGAGCCACACACTCATCAAACACCGCACTGCACCCGGAGTGACTCCATCACAATCGGGTCCAGGCGCAAACTGGATTGCACACACATTACATACGGTCACATCAACTATCGAATCACCGACGGTGGACCACTATCGCGGTTCGATTCCGCGAGTCGGCGTTAAGGCGGCCACAGCGGCGGGGCGACTCCCGTACCCATCCCGAACACGGAAGATAAGCCCGCCTGCGTTTCGACGAGTACTGGAGTGCGCGAGCCTCTGGGAAATTCGATTCGCCGCCTCCCACTCATACCCTAGAACCCCGCACAGCACACCACTGTGCGGGGTTCCTTCATTTCGAACCAAACGCAATGGTCGAGCTTCTGCTTGTTACTATATTCGAACTACGTGGCGGTCACACTCTGCGGTATTTATATCGAATTCCTATATATATATATATATATATCGGGAACTCTACAATAAATGCAATTCATAGAGCGTTTTGGGAGTGTTTACTTCTCTATTCCCGAGAAAGAGTCTCCCACGCGATATTTGTGTTCTTATAATACAAAAAATATATACTAATTATTATTGGGAATGGCGGCTCAGTTGCCATCGTCATCACAAGGGGCTCAGTGGGGTAACTATTCGTCATTGCCGCCAATAACGGGTATACGGTTCACAGTAAACAAAGGTCCGTTTTTGTCTGGCCAAGACGGCATGACAGACAGAAGATTAAGAAAGGACACGTTTCACTGAAAGTTGATGCCGAAGTCGGTATGATGGGTGAGTCGCTATTGTACGTATGCAAGTTACCTTTCTTGGAACGAGTGGGGCTATCCCCACGATCGAGCGGAACCCGAGTGCAATTTTGCTTCGGCGGGACGGTGAACGGTTTCTCTTCGATGTCGGTGAAGGAACACAGCGTCAAATGATGCGTTATTCTACTGGGTTCGACATTACTGCTATCTTCCTCACTCACCTTCACGGAGACCATATTCTTGGCCTACCGGGATTACTTCAAACATTAGAATCAACCGAACGAGCAGCACCACTCACAATATACACTCCGATAAAAACTGGAGAAAACATCACACAATTGCTTGCTGCTACGGAAACTAATCCAACGTACTCTGTTTCGGTTCAAGAAGTTAATCCCGGTGAGATTGCTGTTGACCATGATGAGTACCGAATTCAGGCGTTTGAGACAAACCATCAAACACAGTCTGTAGGGTACGCCTTTATCGAGACCGAGCGAAAGGGGCGTTTTGACCGCGAACGGGCCGAAGAACTCGGTGTTCCTGTTGGGCCAAAATTCCAGCAACTCCACGAAGGACGATCTATCGAACTTGACGACGGAACCGTTATTCAACCCGATCAAGTTGTCGGTGATCCCCGTCCTGGGAGACGGATTGTGTATACTGGTGATACTCGACCTTCGGACATTACAGTTTCTGTAGCTATGGACGCTGATCTCCTCATCCACGAAGCGATGTTCACTCAGGAGTCCACTGACCGAGCATGGCAAACAGGTCATTCAACGAGTCAGGAGGCCGCGGAGATTGCCCGTCGTGCTGATGTTGATCGACTTGCATTAACTCATGTTTCATCTAGATATGGAAACGACACTAGTGAGATAGAATCTGAAGCGCGCGAATCAACTGATGCGGAGGTCCTTGTTCCGGATGACGGGACATCCCTCACTATTCCATATCCCGATCAAGACTAGGAGGAGAGCTACCTGCTACTTCTCAAAATATATTCCGTGTAAGGAAGCGAAAGCGAGGAAAAAGACCATCACTGCTAAAATCTGCTATAAGAGCGTGTATCGTACTCGCTTTTGGCGTTTCTGGAGAGACTGTTCCGTTCTCAAATCGGGTAGAAATGTGGTGAAGGAACGCGATTGCGTTCTTCCGAGCCTTTTCACGAGTTTCATACTGTGCAACAGGGTAGTCGTGACGTGTTACACGTGCATTTCGAGTAATCGTCGAGAGGCGGAGTTTGAACAATGGTGCCTCCGACGCGGGTATGAGAACGGAAACCAGAAACGTCGTTTCGGAGTCGGTCTGATATCTATACTCAAATACAACTGATTCCCGTTGCTCTGTAGGTGGGACTTCAGACCAGCCCGTTGGTAGTTCAGAATCCGAATTAGTCATGTTGATAGCCACTTAGTACTGGTTGAGATGTGCACGCGTTGATCGAAGTTCAAATTCGATCTGATCATCGGGCCGTTTCGTTATCCAGAGTATGCCATCGACACACCTCGCAAGTTCTCTCATTGTCTCTTCGTCGTGTGCTGTGTAATCGAGACCAAAAAGACCGAGCCCAGCTGGTGTTCGGATTCCGGAGATGCGACTGAGAACTGTCGAAACACGCTTAACAGGAGTCGATGCCAAAATCGGCGAGAGTGAGCGAATAACGATGTGGCGCTGACCAGTTATCGAACCGCTTATCTCGGCTAACTCGGATATCGCGAGAACGAGGCGTTCGAGGTCGTCCGGTGTCGGAATTGATATCGTCGGGGTATCCTCATAGGGTGCCGAGATGTACTGTTTGGAGGCCATATCGACGAGACGGAGTTTCGAAGGGTCTGAGGTCGGACATACGCGTTCGTATCGGCTAATAGTCTGAGATGCATTCTCGGTTGCCGTCACGACAACTGATGTATCAGCACTCCTGCTATAATGGCAGAGTGCTCGGAGACAAAGAGCGTATGCTGTTGGATCGATTGTCCCAGCTACAAGAACTGTTGTGCCGTCCGCTAAAACTTCGGGGAAATTCTTAATGGTAAGCTCAACTCCGTCCGTAGGTTGTTGTGATGAGTTCTCCATAATTGCTAGCCTCCCTCTTGAGATAGTGTCCGCTGTGAGGATCTCCTCAATTTTGCGAGCGTGCGTTCGGGATAATATCTCGCGCCACATAGTGGACACTCTGCAATTTGAACGGTACCACGCCACTCCGTGGATATTGAGAGGTCCCGCACGTGGACTACTCGTTCGTTGAGGGCAGTTCCACAGTCCGTGCAGGGGAGATCTGTTTCGTTGGTCATAGGTGCGGTGTCTCTCCGGGTACTGCTCAGCCCCGTCAAGGGACACCCAACGACCGCTGGGGACGAACCGTCGCTGGCACGGCGCATCTCAGAGCAGTGCCATCGGAGGACGCCCCTATGGTGGCGAACCGATGGGCGAGTGGAAAAAGGACGGGACGGAGTCCGGGATACAATTACTACTTTTGTCGTGGCCGATAAATAGATTTCGCCGCAGTAGTCGACGATTCTTCAGTCAGTACGTCGGTAACGCGAATACGGTGCTAGTGAACTACCTCACCCTACTCGCTCACGGCTTGCGCCGTTCGCTCGGTGAGGGTGGGGCTTCCTGTTTCCACGACACGCTTTGCAGATACAGGTGTATCCGCAGGGAGCGCAGTCTCCACAGGCGTTGCTTCGGAGTGTCCCACTCCTACATCTTCGAGGCCGCGAGAACGAATGTTCCACGCCGCGTTCGCGTCCCTGTCCGCCTCGAACCCGCAGGCAGGACAGGAGTGTTCACGAACCCACAGTGGCTTCTGCGTCGAGACACCGCAGGATGCACACTCCTTGGTCGTCCCTCTCGGGTTGACCGCCACGAAGTACGCCCCTTCGCGCTCGCACTTGTATTCGAGCAACGAGAGGAACGTTCTCCACGCGGCGGACGCCGTGTTGCGGCTGTTCGACGGTGACTCCATCATCCCCGTCACGTTCAGGTCTTCGACCGCCACAAGGTCGTACTCCCGAGCGTAGTAGGCAGAGAGCTTGTGCAAGAAGTCGCGGCGCTTGCGTCGGAGGTCGGCGTGACACTCTGCGACTTTTCGCCGTTGCTTCTCCCAGTTTTTCGACCCGTGCTGTTTGCGCGAGAGTTTCCGTTGCTCGCGTTCCAAGCGTTCACATTCGTCCGAGAGGTCGAGCGACCCGACCGCCGTGCCGTCGGTGTCGTGGGCGTACGTGAGAATCCCCACGTCGATACCGACGCACTGCTCGGGATTCTCGGGTAGTTCGGGTGATTCACGGTCCAGTTCGACGCCGAAGGTGGCGAACCACTCGCCCGTCGGCTCTTTCTTGACCGTGACCTGTTTGAGTGTAGCGTTGTCGGGGATAGGTCGGTGGAGCCGAAGCGGGATGTCCGCGAGTTTTGAGAGTGACAGGACAGTCTGACCGCCCTTCTTGTTGAGCTTGAAGCCAGACTGACTGTAGGTGAAACTGCGGAACTCCCGTGGCGGTTTCCACGTGAGGTGACCGACGCCGTAGCCGTTCTCCTTGAGTCCTCCGAGCGACTTGACGTTCTGTTCAATTCGCATGACCGCTGTTTGCAGAACTGTCGAGTACACGTCCGAGAGTCCATCCCACCAATCTTTCAGGGACGGGATTTCGTCTCGGATGGACCGAACACGCTGATTAAGTGTGCCTGCGTCTTCGGGGATTTGGTTGAAGCGGTAGAGGGCGTGATTGTATAGTTGCCTACAAATGTCTCGGTGGCGGTCCAACTCCTCTCGGTGGACGTTGGACGGTTTGAGACGGTACTTGTAGGCGTAGTACATTCGCTATTCGTGTTCCTCGATATACTCGTCAAGTCGCTCGCGGATGAACGACGAGAGGTTCAGGTGGTGTTCTTGAATCCACTCGTGTTGGTCCTCTCGGAGTGTGATTGTAGTCCGCTTCACAATATGCATTGTATTCACTATATGCAAAGGCGTTGCGATTACGTGGGCCTGTGGGCCGAGTGTCGAATCGTGTATGAGAACTGTGCGGCGCTGTATCCCCTCCCTACTCGCTCCCTTCGGTCGCTCGTTGAGGAAGGGGGCTTAGCGCCTCAATTCAGCTAACCGAGTCGGAACGTCTCTGTGTTCTTCGGGGCGTATGTTCGGAGATTGAATTTCTGATACAGTGCAGAGGAAAACTGGTCTGTCGCTGATTCGTCACCGTGAACGCAGAGTATTTTGTGTGGACGAGGTTCCATCGTCCGGACGAAGTCCTCGAGTCCGTTTCGATCTGCGTGTCCCGAGAATCCACTTACTGACTCGACGCGGAACTGAAGCGTCAGCTCCTTTCCGCGGCGACTGTCACTGAACGGAATCTTGCGTTCGCCGCGCTGGATTCTTCGCCCGAGTGTCCCTTGAGCTTGATACCCCACGAAGAGGAGGGTGTTTTCAGGATCTCCACCGAGCAGTTCGAGCCACGATATGATTGGGCCACCTGTCACCATCCCCGAGGTTGAGAGGATGATACATGGATCACCGGCGGCTATCTCCTCACGCATTTGGTCGCCTCCATCGACTTGTTGGAACTGATCTGCGAGAAACGGATTCTCGTTGTCGTGGAGAATCCGCTGGCGCAATCCATCACGTAGGAACTCAGGATACGCGGTATGGATTGCCGTCGCCTCCCGAATCATCCCATCAAGGTAGACTGGCATCGTCGGAATCTTCCCCTCGCGCATCGCCTCCTCGAGGACGAGCATGAGCTCCTGAGACCGACCGACAGCGAACGCTGGGATAACGACCGTTCCGTCTCTCTCAGACGTTTCGTTAATCAGTTCGATAAGACGACGTTCGCTATCCTCTTGATCCGTCTGATAGTCGTTTCGTCGGCCGTATGTCGACTCTAGTACGAGCGTCTCGACACGCGGGAAATCGTTCGATGCCCCATTGAACAATCGTGTATCTGTATGATGAATATCCCCTGAGAAAACGAGATTGTGGAATCCACTTCCGATATGGAAATGTGCAACTGCACTTCCGAGAATATGCCCTGCGTTGTGGAGCGTCAGTTTGATACCCGGTGCTATATCGGTGACGTCTCCGTAGTCAAGTGTAATTGTGTGTTTGAGTTCTTCTCGAACCATCTCGCTCTCGTATGGCGGTGTACGCCCCTCCTTCGCGGCGACGTCGAGATAATCGAGTTGCAATAAACCCATCAAGTCCCGTGTCGCTTCTGTCGTGTATACTGGGCCGTCATACCCATATTTGAACAGGAGTGGGAGAAGCGCACTGTGGTCCAGATGGGCGTGCGTCAACACGACAGCATCAAGATCCGCAATTGGATTTGCTTCTGGAAGTTGCAAGTACGGTACTTCACCCTCGGCCCCTGGCTTATCGCCACAATCGATGAGAACGCGTGACTCTGGAGTACTCAGTATAAAACTAGCTCGACCAACCTCGCGGCAACAACCGAGCGTCGTCACACGCACCCACTCTGGGTCCTGACCGGATTCACGATGAATCTCCTCACCGACTTGCTCTAAAAATTGCCGCCGCTCACCGCGTTCTTGCTTGAGGAAGTTCCGGACGTTGTCGACCGTCGACGATTCCATCGGTGGTGTTCGGAGGACTTCCGGCGTCCAACCGACTTCTTTGGTTATCTCTCGGAGTGTACTGGCCCGACTTCCGATAACGAGTCCCGGTTTTTCAGCCTCAATCAACACCTCCCCCGTTTCGGGATAGAATTCTAGGTTCGTGATCCCTGCTTTATCGGGAATGAGATTGCGGATTCGTGGTTCTGCGTCGGTCGGACTCGTCTGTGTTCCCGGTGCGGGTCGGACGGTAATTCGCTTGCGTACCGTACTTGCGAGCCGGCGGACAAGCCCATCCTGTTCAGCAAACTTCCGTGGCGTATCAGTATAGATGATGAGTTCTGGGCCTTCGTACGTGACTCTCGAGATGGAGAGCTCATCCGGAATCTCGTTGTTAAGTTTCTCTCGTACCGAATCGAGTGCAGTCGTGTTATCGTTTGTAGTCATATGTTACTGGAGGTGAACCGGGGGAGTGACCGACTGACGGGAGCGGACAAAGTTTCCAGTAGGCAGGCTCTCAGCACGGTCCGTGTACATTTCTTGAACCAGCGGGACACTGTCGTCTATTTTCGCTGGTAGTAACACCGATTATCGACCAACGATGTCGAGACAGCGAGTCCACCAGCATACGAACGGATGAAATCGTTCAATTAGGAATTGCCGACGACCCGTATAAATCTTTTCTGCTGTCTACAACTACCGTAGAAGTAGATAATCCGGCACAGGCGGCGACACGCTAGTACCGCTCAATGAAGGCTTTTGATAAAAAGTCTCCGTCTTCTTATTTGCGTTCGGCGCAGGGAAGCCCGTTATGCTGGCACCATCGACAGTGAGTCCCGGCTCGATACTTGTCGAATGCGGTCGATTCGATATCGTTCATCGTCTCCGTCAACGCCGAGCGTACGGTGTCAAGTTCTGTTTCGCCGAACGTGCTGGTCTCGAGTTTCGGCCCGACTGCACCGACGTATGCGTACCCGGCTTTGGAGACGGGTTCGTCGTAGAGGTCGCGGCACGCGAGCAGGTACAGCGGTAGTTGCCTATCGTTCTCGATGTCGCGGTGTCGTTCAGTCGCCTTGTAGTCGACGACGACTAGCTCATCCTCGGGATTCCGATAGACCGCGTCCACAAATCCTACGAGTTCGTGGCCGTCGAGAGTCAACTCGAACTCGCGCTCTGCGTCGAGCAGTTCCCACTCGCTCACTTCGAGTTCAAAATAGCGGTCGATACACGCCCGAACTGCATCGACCGTGTCCTTCGAGTGTCGCTGTCCCGCGAGCCGGTCGCAGAGTTCGTACCACACGTCGGGCGTCGTCACTCCCCGTCTGTTCGCCATCTCGGCGACGTCGTGGAAGAGCAAGCCGACTTCGTGTTGCGAAACGCCGCCGGTCTCATCACCTGCTGGACTCCCGGACCAGTAATCCGGGAAAGCATCGACCACGAAGTCGAGATAGTGTTGTCGCGGACACTGCTCGTAGCGTTCGAGCGACGTGTAGCTGTGTCGAATCGGAGGGTCTGCTTTCGATACCCCACCGATGGTCTCGACTTCGAACAGCCCCGCTCGGTCTGTTCTATCAAGCTCACCGGCCACGGAATCGCCAGCGATCGCGAGAACCTTCTCACGGCCTTCAGTCGCCGAGAGTACATCCCCGTCGTATCGGACTTCACCGCCGACATCGCCGACGACAGTCGATGCGAGCGAGTCGGTCCACTCGGTCGCCGTCTCGGGGAGCGACTCCTGTAGGTCCGACCAGATGGGGAGGTGGCCACTTCCGGGTCGCCACGGAGCGGTCTCGGGAAGAATCTCCGCGACCGCCTCGTGGACTTCGCGCTCGTTGTCCGATTCGCCTTCCGGCGCGCGTCCCTGAAGCACGAGCAGTTCCTCGGCGCGGGTGACGCCGACGTGGAGCACCCGGCGCGTCTCTCTGGCGTCGCGGGCGACGAGGTCCTCGCGGAAGGCCGAGTCGGGGTCGCCCGAGAGCGCGGTTTCGAGGGTGTCGTAGGTGCGGGAGTCGGGTTCCCACTCGTCGGCGGTGAGTCGGGGCATCAGCACAACCGGGAAGTCCAAGCCCTTGCTCTTATGGACGGTCATGACGTTGACCGCGGCGTCGGCGAGGTCCGGTTGGCTGGTCGGCGACGACCCGCTCTCGTCCAGCAGGGAGTCGTAGTGTTCGAGCGAATCGATGAACTCCGGCGTGAGTGGCGGTTGCACCGCGCCGTCGCCGTACTGCTCGATGACTTCCTCAACCTGCGTGAGGTCACGGCGCTCCTGCTCGCTGAGGTACCACTCGACGTTCGTGAGGTCTTTGAGTTCCCGGTAGAGGTGGGCGAGCGAGGCTGTCTCGCGAAGTTCGAGGAGTTCGGCGGCGTGAGTTCGGGCCTCGCGGACGCGGTCCGGTTCCTCGAAGGCGTCGAGGGGAATCTCGCGGAGACCGGCCAACACGCCGTCGTCGTGGTCGTTCAGACGCCGGAGGTCGGCGTCGGCGAGGCGGTAGCGCATCGTCAGCACGCGGTTCCAACTCACTTCGTCGTCGGGACGGGCCAGCGCCTTCAGGTACGCGACGACCGTGCCGACGCCGACCGACTCCGACGCGAGGTCGCCCGCGACTTGGTAGGGAATCCCCGCGCGGTCGAACGCTTCCAAAATCGGCGTCGCGTGGTCGTTCTTCCGGACGAACAGGGCGATTTCGCCCGGGTCGTAGGCTCGGTCGAGGTCGGCGGCCTCCCCGCTGAGGAGGTTCCGGACGACGGTCACGAGTTGCCCGACGCGCTCGTCCTCGTCGTCGGCCTCTTCGACGGTGGCGACGAAGGTTCCGTCGTAGTCCGGTTCTTCGACCCGAGTGAGTGTCTTCTCGCTCTCGCGTTCGTCCAGTCGTTCGAGCGCCTCGTTTGCGAGGTCCAGAATCGGCTGGTGGGACCGGAAGTTCTGTTCGAGGGGTTCGTCGGCGAGGTCGTCGCCGAACTCCGCGTCGAGTTCGTCGGTGATGTTGGCGACGTGCGCGCCGCGCCACTCGTAGATGGCTTGGTCGTCGTCGCCGACCACGAAGAGGCGGTCCTCGGAGACCAGCGAGGTCACGAGGTCGAACTGAAGGCGGTCGGTGTCCTGGAACTCGTCGCAGAAGACGTAGTCCCAGCGGTCGGCGATTTCCTCGCCGACCGACGAGTTCAGCAGGCGCTCGGCCTCGACCACGAGACCGTCGAAGTCGAGTAAGTCGCGCGCTTCGAGTTCGCGCTCGTAGGCCGCGTAGCCAGCGTTCAGGTCGAGCGCGGTCTTGCACTCGTCGGTGAAGGTCCGGAGTTCGTCGGTGAGTTCGAGGTCCAGGTCGTCGGGAATCCCCGAGGGCGCGCCGCTGGCGTAGCCGCCGAGGAGGTACTTCGGGAGCTTGTGAGCGGCGTCGGGGAGCGAGTGCTCGCCCGCCTCGTGGGCCTCGAACGCCGCTTCGAGGGCGTCACAGAGGTCCATCAGTCGGTCGAGCAAGTCCGCGACACTGGCTTCGATACCTTCCTCGCCGAGTTTGTCACGTATCGATCGAATTTCCTCGCACACGTCGGGAATCCCGTCGAGGACCGTCGAGACTGACCGGCCGCCGAGGTGATTACTCGCACTGGCCTCGATGCGGTCGGGAATCTCGGCGAGTTCGTAGACCCGCTCGGCCGACCCAAGATAGTCATCAATTTCCTCGGGTGAGATTCCGCTTCGCTTCATCGACCCGATAAACGAGCGCAACTTCGAGGCCGCGCCGGTCGCGTAGGAGTCCGGGCCGTAGACGTTGGGCTTGACCGACCGATACTCGATTTCGTCCAGCACGTCGAGACAGATGGCGTAGGTCTCGGCGTCGGTTGCCACCTCGAAGTCGGGGTCGAGTCCGGCCTCGTAGGCGTAGTCGGTCAGCAGTTCGTTGCAGATGGAGTGGTAGGTGTAGGCGTCGATGTCGTAGCCCGCGGCCCCGAGTTTGGCGTTGAGTTTCTCGCGCATCGAGTCGGCGGCGTTGTTGGTGAACGTCAGCGCGAGGATGCGGTCGGGCGAGACGCCCTGCTCGTCCACGAGATGCTCGATTTTTCGGACCATCGTGAACGTCTTGCCGGTGCCCGCACCAGCGAGGACCCGCATCGGGTAGTCCTCGGACTCGATGATGGTCTCCTGCTGGGGCTTGGGGTCGAAATCGTCCTCCGGGGTCGGGAGCCAGTCGGGAGTGGCTGCATTTTTCTCGGTCATCGCGTCACTTCCTCCGTGAGATATTCGGGGCACATCGCTCGGTAGTCGCAGTCGGGACACGCCTCCTCACGAATCAGTGAGGCGGGCGCGGGGTCGTAGTTGGCGTCGGTGATGCCGCAGTGGGCACGCTCGGCGAGCGCCCAGATCGCGTCGTAGTACTCCTTGTAGGCCTTCGTGGTCTCGCGTGGCTTTCCACTGACGGTGACGCGATACCCGTCGGGAGTTGCCTCGAAGTCCCGATTGTGGAGCAGACCGTAGAAACTGAACCGGACGGACATACCCTCCTCGTAGCAGTCCGACTGCTTGATGCCCTCGGTGTAGGCGGCGGTCTGGAAGGCGTTCTTGACGCGCTTTGCCTCGTGGGCCTCGCCGTCGAGGTGGTCCAGCAGTCGGTCGCCGGACCAGTGGCCGAGGACGCCGCTGACGGTGCGCTTGTAGTCGATAAGGTGGAGTTCGTCCTCGCGCTCGTCGTAGAGGACGTTGTCCACCTTTCCGTGGAGGCCGAGACCTTCATGGACGCACTCGACCCACTTCTCGGTCGCAATCGACCGGCGGGCGTGGTCGATGCCGTTGCCGTCCTCAGGGTCGAAGAAGGCGTCGATGGCCGCGCGGTTCTCGGCGCGCTGGAATTTTCGGTGCGCTCGGGAGGCGTACTCGTCTTCGTCGAGGTGTTCCTCCCACTTCTCGGGGAGGGCCTCCATCGCTCGCCGATGGATGATTTCAGGGTCGTCACCCGGTTCGGTCGCCTCGCAGACGGCCTCTATCGTTTCGTGGTAGACGTGACCCTGATTCAAGTAGAGTCGCGTCTCGTCAGGCGTCTGAATCTCTTGGTCGTACTTGTGGTCGTACTTCCGCTGGCAGTCGGCATACGTCGCCAGCCGCGACGGCGAGAGGAACGTCGGCTCAGTCATGCCGAACCCTCCCGTCGGCGTCGCGCCGGACTCGTCCATCCGCAAAGTCGATGCGCGCACGGAGCGCTTCTCTGAGGTCCTGACCGCGCTTGCCGCTCCCCTCCAAGAGGCGGTCTATCTCCGCGAACTCCGATTCGAGTGCGTCGAGCGAGACGGCCACGCCCTGACTGTTAGTTCGGCGAACGTCCGCGAGCGCCCGGTCGGCGCGCGAGAGCAGATACTCCTCGGCGGTGCCCTCGCTGTGGATGCCCGATTCGCTCGCCTCGGTGAGCCACGGAAGTCGCCGGAAGGCGTCCGCGAGGAACCGCGACGGTTGGACGCGCTCGTCGAGCGCCGTGTCCTCGTGTTCGTAGAGACAGCAGTAGAGCCGGTCTCGCGCCGTCGCCGCGCCGACCGCGAGGCGGCGGCGCGCGTGTTCGGCGTGATACTGCCGGAACGGCCGACCCGACGCGGTCGAATCGGTGGCGAACGTCGCCGTGACGTCGCTCTCGTCCACGTCGGTGACGCCGGGGTAGTCGGCCATTCCTGCGACGCGTTCGTCCGGGAACAGTCGCGTCAGCGACGGACTACCGGGATACTCCTCGTCGACCACGTTCAGCAAGAACACGACCGGGAACGAACCGTTCTTGAGCGCCTGCAGATGGTCCACGCGGACCCCGCCATCGCGGTCGATGGAACTAGTCTGGTTTCGCTTCGGGGCGTACTCGTGAGCGCGTTCGAGCACTACGGCGAACGACTCCCACGTCGAAGCAATGTAGTCCGTACTTTCGACTGACTCTGCAATTGCAAAAGAATTCTTTATGTTGCTGAACTGGGTTCTGGCGTCGAGCGGTGACTCGTCGGCGGCGATGCGGGCTTTCAGGTTCGACTCGGTCGCCCACCGCCGGAGCGACTCCGCGAGTCCGTCCATTGCCTTAAGTTCGTCAAGTATCGACTCGTCCAGAAGGGGGTCGTCGGCGAGTTCTGGGTCGTCGTCCGCGAGGGCTCGCACGACTCGAAGTAACTCGCGGACGGCCGGGTCGTCTCCGAAGCCTGTCACGGTCGCGGACGACGTGGGAATCCCCTTCTGCTGGAGTTCGCTAACCGTCTCCATCACGGCAGTGCCGCTCTGTTTGACCGCAACGGCGAAGTCGGCGTACGACAACCCTTCCTGCGCTCGAAGTGCCTCGATTTCGTCGGCTACTGCTCCGAGTTGGTCGGCCACAGTCTCCGCCGAGAGGACGCGCACCGTCCCCTCCTCGGGGTCCTCAGCGACCGTTCCGCGTGCAAGGTACGCCGCCGTCGCCATCGGTCGGGTCGCGGGCGGACGCTCGTCTTCGTCTCGTCGCTCCGCGAACGAGACGTGGTCGGTGACGGGGCCGGATTCGACCCACGTCCGCCGGACGCTTCCACCAGTCTCTGCGATGCAGACGAGTTCGCGGTCAGCCGCTAGCGTCGAGAGATACTCGCGGTCAGGTGGTAGAAATTCTTCGAACTCAACGGCCAGCACTGCTTCGGCATCGACGATTGGGTCGGGGTCGTCGGCTTCCTGGAGCGCCGTGGTTGCTTCCGAGATAAGTTGGCCACGTTCGAGGTAGTCATGGTCGGCGAGCCACGCGTGGAAGTCGTCGATTGCGTCGGCGACGTCCGCGAGTTCCGGCGTCTCGTTGAGCGGCGCGTCCTGCCACGTGGCGGTTTCCATCAACTGCGCCACATCGTCTTCGAACGAGGGATTTCCCGAGGCACGCCGGAAGTAGTCGGTCTCCCACTCGTACCCTTCGAGAAACCGATGAACGAGTTCGCGCTGCATGTCGTCCGAGAGGACGGTCCTGTCGTCGGTCTGGTTCACCACGTCCGTCGCCTGCACGACGAGCGAAGTCACCCGCGGAACGCCAGCGTCCAGAACCTCCCCGTCGAGAAACGTTCGGAACGTCCGCATGCTCGTGGGTGTTCCGGTAATCACCAGAATCTCCTCGGAGTCGTGCGAATTGAGTAACCGGCAGTACTGTTGAGTGAGCACGTCGCGCAACGCCCCGGTGGCGAACGGAACCGTGACGAGAGTCCCGTCAAACGAATGTGACTCAGACACCGGTATCGGCCCCTTGAGTTATTTCCCACCGGAAACTGTCAATCCGAATCGGGTGCATGGCCTGAGGGTTGCACACCAACAACACATAAATACCACTGTTCGAATCTATCCATTCTAGACCTGCCCGGAACACTAGCTCTCGGAGTTACAAGACCGTCGAGCCGTTTACTAACGAGTAGAACGTCACAAAGAATTTATCACTGGTGATCAAACCTTCCCTGACTTAGATGGTTTCCCTCACACGCCGCCGCCTCCTCCACGTAGCAACAGTGACTATCGGTGGACTGGCGGGTTGTAGCCAGTTCACCGGCGGTGAAGCCTCATCCACGCGCTCCGTCTCCAACGACGGAGTAACTATTCCCGAATCTGACACCGCGACCGACCCACCGATGGTTCGCCGCCGGGCCGCCGTGCCACCGATTCGACTCACCGACCTGGATAGTGAGCCTACCGAAACACCGCAATGGGAGTCTGCCCCCCGACTCAACCAGTACGAAGTCATCGATTCCCAGTCACGTGCTCGACGGCTTACTGTCGCTGACGGTGTAGGCGGCGATGAACTCTCGTCGTTCATCTCCGCGACGAACTTCGACAGCGAGACCCTGTACTTAGAGACCCAGCAGGTTAAAGAGTGCTTCCGATTACAGCTTTGTTACGTCTCGTGGCAATCGAAGAAAATCCAGACCGACTACACCCGGACGCTTCGACCGTACGACGAATCGTGTACCGCCGACGGTCACGTCTTCGAATCCCGCCTCGTCCGACTTCCCGTCGCACTCGACGCAAAGTCGATCAACTCCTACGGGTCGAGCATTGGCGGAAGCGGACGCTGTAACCGCAGTGGCTCCGCCCGCTCTGAGGGAGCAAGCGGAAGTAGCGATTCGACGACAACGCCTACCACTACTGCGGAGGGTGAGCAGTAATGCGCGGTAGCTCCTCGACGCGTCGTGGTTTTCTGGCGGTCGCCGGTGCGACACTAGCCGCAGGCTGTAGTGAGTTTAACCCACTCGATAGCAGTTCTAGCGAATCTGTCTACAGTCACGAGTTGCCGGATGTCACCGACGACGGTGAATCCGAACCGGTCGTCACCGAGGCGATTCCGGTCGCTATCGAGCAGTCCAAACTGGACGAAGCGACACAGCGCGTGAACGAGCTCCTGGAGACACTTCCAATGCCACTCGGGCCGGAGAGCATCCCGAATGGCTACATCAGACACCGACTTCTCGATGCCGCCAGCGAAGCAACGGCACACGTCGAGGACGCTTGGACGACTCAGACTCGTTTTGCTGCGTTTCAGTCGCTCCGTGAAGCGCGTGCCAGCGCTCGGTATGCCGCGGCCGGCTGGGGATTCGTCGAGCGTGGCGTAACACGGGCCGACTTGAAGGTGGAACATCAGCAGGCGCTCGACGAAGCCCGTACACTCCGGACAAATCACGAGTACCGTGGGACGGACCCGGTCCGTGCAGCGCTCGTCCACGCTCATATCGAGCGAAACCTCAACCACGTCCTTGACGCCCGGACACCATCTGGACGATCTGAACACGGTTCGTTGTTGGCCGTCGCCGAGTGGGGCGAACACGCAGAGCAGGCGACTGCCCTCACCGCTGACAGCCGCTATCTCTACGACCAATTCACGGCCTCGCTTCCGGCTGACGCCGGGACTATCCGCGAGACGCTCGCGACTGCAGCCGAGCGCCTCGCCCAAGACCTTCGGAACCGCCGCAAAGCCTTACCGCCGGAACCGACTGAGGACGACCACGACATCGCGTGGTGGCTTCAGTATCGGCTCCGCGACGATGCAGCGAGGAGTGTGGATGCGGTCGCTGACGCGATTGGTCCGGCTAGTGCGGTGTTAACCGCGACTGCAGGATTCACCGACTTTCTCGCGTATGAGCGCATTCGGGATCGAATCGAGAGCGGCGAGCAGTTCGGCGTTCAGAATGCGGCGGACGTTCGGACGGTGCGCTCGCAGGCCATCGAAGCGATTCGGACGGCACTTGAGGAGAGTCCACGACCGGAACTTATCCGACCGATTCTCGCAGATGCGGCGACTCGCGTCGCCTACGCCGACGAACGTCTCGCTCGTTACCAGGGAGAGGTTCGCCTCGCACAACTTGAGGACTCTGTTCGTGGATATATTACCGCGACTGTCCGCGCTCGGAGTACGTCGTCCGCGTGTCGTCGCGTCCTCGATGCACTCGAACGCTGAGGGCGAGGTTTTGACGTAGGAACTGGCGACTCTCCGGAACTTGTGGGTTAGGATCTCGGTTGTTGCTGTTTTTGAGAGAAGTCTCAGTATGTCGGCCAGTACTAGTGTATTGTCGAAAATCATTAACCAGATATCTTGTCATTGGCGATGTATCCTCTATGGTCGGATGCGTTTCTCTACAGCATTATCTCCGGCACTTCTAGAAATATACTGACTATTATTGGCCGAACAGAAGCTATATACTACCCTGACCAGCACCACGAAATACCGCCGAATCGCGGTCACTCGACCGCGGAACAATACGCTACGTCGCCGACTGAGTAGTCCTAACTCTGCCGATCTAGATATTGGTCCGCGGTTGGACAGCCGACACGGCTACATTCAGGTGAGAAGCCAACCCTATGAACGAACCAACCCCAGACCCGACAGGCGAAGTATCGGCCGAATCTCTAAGTGATGACTCCCACTCTGCGTCCCAACGGAGACACCGTTTCAAAGCAATCATCACCCGCACCTCTCCGCGAGTGACGACCCTTGCAATGGGACTTGCATTCTTTCTCGTCGCTGTCGGCCCTGCCACAGCACAGAGCCAAGTCGGTGATGTGTACTGCAATACTGGCGTCGCAACAGGTATCGATCTCGTGTTCAGCGCAGTTGCCGGACTTGGACTCCCAGCAACGGGCTACTACACCGGGAAGGCTGGCCTCTCGTACATGCGTGCGGGAGGCAATCCCGAGAAACAGAACGAGGCGAAAGAAAAACTCGTCATGTCCGGCATCGGCTTCGGTATCGTCGTGCTTGCCCTCGTTTCGCCCGAACTTATCGACAAGATTGGTAGTCAGATGGGCTTTGGCTTCTCGGACTGCGTAAAGCCATTCTAACCCACCTGAATCGATACTGAATCCCTGTAGTCCTCAAACGAATGTCTGTCCGCTACGCGATACCCGCCGTGCTTGCCCTGCTTCTCGTGAGCAGTAGCACCATCGGTATCGCAGGAACCGTGCAGACCGCACCATCAGCTAACTCCGACTCGGCAGTCCCTGACGATGGGCCCGACTACGGCGTGAACAACAGCACGTTCCATCGTCTTTGGTCGGAGGACACCGACAACGGGAATCTCTCCGCCGACGATTTCGGGGATGCAAACGTCGGTTCTCGGAGCGAGTTCACTCGACGGCTAGCCCAGTCGACAGACATCCCATTCACTCGCCCACCACAGGCAGTTGATGATTGGAACCGCGGTGACTTCGACGATTACACACCCGGCAATCAGCGTTCGTCAGTCCATCCGGAGGGAGCATCCCTCACGGATGGCGTGTACATCAAAGATGCCTACGTCAGCATCTTCGCTATCCAACCGTCGACAATCCTTCATCGGGAGAACGAGACGACACGGTATATTTCGCCGGACGGCGAGATTCGCGCAGTTAGCGATTACCGAGTCGCCGTTCCGCAAAGTGATCGAAACGGGTCAGAGCGTGACCGCTGGTCAATCGACCAAACCCAGATCGAGTCCATCAAGCTCACAGCAGACGGACAACCGCTCGGTACTGGTCGCGGCCACCAAGCGACGCTCCAATACACCGACCTCTCAGGGTCGCCGGAACTGACTGTCACGGCCACTATCTCGGTGCAACTCCGCCACGTTACACTCGATTGTCCGAGTTGGAACCAAACAGGTGACGGTTGTGGTGGCGGGTGGACGCACGACGTTGAAACCCTCGAAGCGTCGAAAACAGTGTCGACCTCTCAGAACGTCTCTGTCGCCCAACTCACTCAAGCTACGGGCAATCGTGTTCAGTTTGAAACCGACGAGAACCGAACCGGCGCGGTCGTCCATCCGAATACTGAGTGGGCGACGATTACGGTCAGCGACGATGTTCGCGCCCGGAGCAACTGGCGGTTCTACACGGCCGGACGCGCCGGATGGCAGACGATGGTCACGCGGACTGCAACCAACACGTCGCGTGCTGAATCCTCGGTGCGCCCCGTCCAGGTTCACGCATTCCCGAGCCAGCAGACACCGTCCGTTCCGACTGACCCAACCGACGATGGGAAACGCCCACTCGTCATCGAAGAAGCGTGGGGCACAGAACGGACAGGACCGTCGCTCTCGCCGAATATCGACCTCGAATCGGCCGACTCATACGTGAACGCAGACTCGGTCGCGCTGAGTTCCACGACCTTGGACGAGCGCGACTTCCGCGAGGTCACAGTCCACGGTATCGTTCGAGGCCAATCACGAACAGTCTCACTCGCCGAGCAACAGACCGTCCGCGAGACGAATCTTACCGTAACCGTCACCGAAGCCAATGCGACCCATGCAGTTGTTCAGGCGAGAGTGACGGAGAACTCGACCGGAGATGCCGTTACGACTGGCCGTGTCCACATCAGGAATCAGACGACCGCCCTGAATAGTAGTGGAATCGGGGTTGTGACCCTCTCGAATCCGGAGTCCGTCGTTCGCGGGAAGTACATCCCAACAGCGTGGTGGCAGGCCGAGAAACCGTATGCGGAATCGACTGATATTACAACGCTTCCTGCAGACTTTCCGGACGCTCAATCGCTCATCCAACTCGTCGTCGTGACGATACTCTGGTTCCTCCCTGTTGCTGTCCTGCTCTTCGGCTTCGACTACATGTCTGGCGGCGCATTGCTCGGACTCTCAAACAGAACATGACTAACGACACGAATACACCGAAACACGAGAGACGAATTGACCGTCGAGCACTCCTTAGCGGGGTTAGTGGTGCCCTCGTTGCACTTGCAGGATGTACCAATCAACCCTCTCCAGACGACACATCGAACAATAGCTCCAACCCAACGACCGAGTCACCTGCATCACAGTCTGCTGTATTCGCAGATGTCAAAGTCGATGGGGGACAACTCGTAACTGCGCTTGATAGCGATATATCTGCTGACTGGGTACGCCTCTTTGGACCAAATGGTGGCCTCTTTGCGGAGTCAAGAGTATCGCCGGATGCGAAGCAGACGTATCTCGACCTCGTTGGCGAGACTACTGAGAGCTATATCCCCGGAACACACCGACTTGTCGCTGCCAAGGACGATGAAATACTTGGAGAAGTGACTGTCGACCTTACTCCTCGTGTAGCACTTACCGACTTCCGATGGGCGAAAAAGCACCCCGAGATGGACTGGGACAAGTCTGCAAACAACTGGGAGGAACACGCTACGTTCCGACTGGAGAACACGGGAAACGGGCCAGCAATACTCAAACAGACTCGATGGCAAAACGCTCCGTTTGTCCTCCGGACAGATGAGAATGAGCAGATGTTCGACCATTCGATAGTTCTCCCACCCGAAGAGACGACTACCGTCTACTCGACACCACCAGTCTACGAAACTAGTGGAGGGCTAGTCGGGGCCTCTGCCATTGAATGCGAGACAATCGACACAAAAACACTCCAATTGACTACCGTCATTCAGCCGGGTTCCAATCCAACATACTCGGAGACAATTGAGTACGGGGGAGAGAAGGGTGCTTGTGAACTCAACATCCTCGATAGCGAGACGACTAATCAAACCCAGACGACGAACGGGAGCGATACCTGAATATGGGATGGCTAGAAAACGAGATTGAGAATGCCATCACGGACGTTCTCACCGACGTAAGGGAGGGACTGCTTGGACTCGCAGAGGATCTCTTCCAAGCCCTCCTGCAGCCGATAATCGGCGTTCCTGCTCCTGAATCCGATTCTCGGTACATCGTCGTGAATGCTCCGTCGAACGATCCTTGGAACTCGATTTACCAAGATTTCTACCTCCCGTATATCCTCCCATTAGCGATTATGCTGTTGCTCGTCGCGCTTGCCTTCATTGGGCTTCGTGCAGGTTCGATTAGCGAATATCGCCGCAAGCGACTCCTTCGACGGATTGGCATTGTATTTCTTGGGTCGTTCATTTGGTTTCCGCTCGTCTCGATTCCACTCCAGTTCGTGAACGCGGTTGGGATGACGCTCGCTCCAATTGAGCAGATGTCCTCCGGGTTTGGTCAGTTGACAAAAGCTGGACTTGGCGGTTTAATCGCTGTGTTAGTAATCGCCTTTGTCGAGAACATATTACTTCTCTTGGCCGCATTCGTTTACGGCCTCCGCTGGCTCGGGATAATCGTTCTGACGCCGCTAATGCCATTACTCGGTGTTCTGTGGGCGGTAGACGTGTGGCCCCTTAGCTCCATATCCAATACTGCTCGCCGAACCGCAAGCATCTATCCCGGTCTTATCATCGCTGGAGTTCCAGCAGCAGCTCTATTCCGCCTCGGCTGGCAGACCGATCCAGCTAGTGGGTTGAGTGCGTTGTTCGCGTTGATTCTCGGTCTTTCGCTTATCCCCGCAGCCTGCATTGCGAGTATTCTGACGGTCTATTGGAGTGCCCCAACACTCCAACGGATCGCTCATTCAGGCACACAGACGACTGCAAGAGGTGCGCCGAAAGCGAAGACTGCCGCGAAGAAGGGGACTAGCAAATCGGTTCGCGGTGCCCGCAACGTCCACCGTGGGTACGCTCAGAATGCACACGGTCCGGTTACGAAGGGTGGACAGACGCAACTCGGGAGCGGCGACTCGAACACCTACAAACTCGGCTCGTCCGCTCAGTCCGCGAAAGCACACGCTGGCCGCTATAACGACCTCCGAAAGTCGGAGTCTGGCCGGATGCGTGACCAAGCGAAAGCCGACGTAACACAAGCAACACAGACCGCGAAGGCGCGGTCGAAGCAGGCGTTCCGGAAGACGAAGCACAAGGTGTCACGGTGGTAATTTCTCATGAGTACCAAAACTGACGACTACGAGTATAGTGCACGACGAATCCATCAGTCGCTCGGCGGGACGACCGCGTTCTTCCGTGGCTACACCATCGGCGAACTCATGCTGTTTATCGGCGTGGCATTCATCACGCTCATCGGCGCAGCACTCGTCCCAGCCACCCTCACTATACCACTCCTCGGACTTGGTATCACCCTCAGTCTTCTCCTCGGGTTACTCCACAAGGTAAAGCCTTCCCACCTCTGGCTGACCGAATGGCTGGCCGCACGCCTTGGCTGGGCAGTCAAGAACAAAGAGTACACCCACGGCGAAGACAACAGCGACGTCCGCTACTTGACCCGCGTCGGTCAAGTCTTCCCGCACGCTATCGAGCGGTCGGACGGCGCGCTCGTCGGCGCGATGAAAGTCGAACCAGCGAACATGGCGCTTGAAGACGACGAGGCCTGGGCGAAAGCCGTTGAGTCCCTCTCCGAGTTCGTCAACGCGTCTCTCGACTTCCCCGTGAAGTTCTACATCACGAGCAGAGAGATCGACCAAGACGATGCCGTCCGCGAACACCAGCAGCGTCTCGGTGACGCCGACGTTCGTTCTCGGCCGGTCCTCAAACGACTGCTTGAGGAGTACATCACCACCAACACCAACCAGAACGGCGATATCGACTCCGAGAGCACGACCATCCGCGAGTACTACATCATCACGGCCGTCCGTGATGCCGACGTCGAACAACTCGACGAGACCGGCGATAGCGTCCTTGCCTACCTCGCTGATGTCCCTATTCTGGGACGTGTATTCGGCGGGGTCCAGTCTGACGGTCTCTCCGAGGCCGAACGCGACCGCCTGAAAGAAGACCAGTTGGAATCGCGTCTCGGCCAGATTCGTCGGGGTGGGTCGTCGCTCTACCGCTGTTCGGTGAGTCCGGTCGACGCCTACGACCTTGCTCGCGTGACGAAAGAATACTGGACGGGCCATACCGAGGAGTACGACGATATCGCTAACGCCATCGGGACGTTCCCGGTTGTCGCACACGGTCTCAGCGACAACGTGCCGTCGAATCCCTCACCGGACAGCGTCATCGATGCAATGGACGACCGCAAGGACATCGACGCTACCGAATCGGACACCGAGACGAACATTGCCTCTGACGACCGTCTCGATGATACCTCAACGATGCATCAGTCGGTCATCGCGCCGTCGGCTGTTGACTGGGAGACGACCTATGCGGTTCTCAACGACGAGACGTACGTCCGAACGTTCTGGATTGAGCAATTTCCCGAGAAGCCTGCCAATGGGATGTTTGAGCGTCTCCTGTTGGAGACGGACCTCCAGACAGACGTCAGTATTCACCTCGACCCGTTCGACACGCAATCGGCCGAGGACATGATGGCCGACTGGATTTCGGACTTGAAGGTCAACCAGTACGATGCGAACAGCCTCAAAGCCGAGGACTTACAGGAGGATATCGACCGCGGGAAGTTCATGCGCTCGCTCGTCCGCGCGAACAAAGCGTCGTTCTACCGGGGTGGCGTCTTCATCCGCTTGTCTGCTGAGAGCAAGCAGGAACTCGACAATCAGACGAAGCGCCTCCGCTCGATTGTCAAGGATGCGCCCGCGAATTGTACGCTCAAGGTGGCGAATCGCTGGCAGGAGAAGGGACTTGCGACGGTGTCGCCGCTCGGTGCGAACGAACTTGGATGCGACCGGATGTCCACAATGACCAATCAGGCCATCGGCGCGATGTTCCCGTTCTCCTCGAATTATCTGATGATGGACGAGGGCGTCGAGTACGGCTACCACGGCCACAACGGCTCTCCCGTCCAAATCAACCCGTGGGATCTCGAAACTGGCCACAGCGAACTCGTTGTTGGGATGCCCGGCGCTGGCAAAACGTTCGGCGACATCATGCGCCACCTGCGACTGATGAAGCGCCAGCAAGAGACGATGCTCGTGATGATCGATCCCGTTGGTGGGTTCAAGGGACTCGCCGACGCGCTCAACGCGAAGACGATTACGGTGGGTGGCGACACACGACTGAATCCGCTGGAGATTCGAGAGACGCCACAGGAGGTCCTCGAATCTGCCGACGGCATCTCGCCATTGTCTGCGAAGAAGGACGAGGTGTACGCCGTGCTTGAGAACTTCTTGACCGCTCGCGATATCGACCTCGGGACTGAAACGGGCGTCCTCTCGTACGTCATCGACGAGGCTTACCGGCAAGCCGGTGTCGTCGAGGGTGACGTTTCGACGCACACGCCCGAGAACTCGCCGACGATGACGGACGTCCACCGGATTCTCGCAGACATCGCGGCGAACCCCGACGAACACAACATCGCCACCTCTGAGTCTGCCCGCGAGCGCGCCGCTCAGTACGCCGACGAACTTGCGATTGCACTCCAACCATTCCAAGAGGGCGGAGCATACGAGAATCTCTCACACCGCTCAGAGGTCGACATTCTCGAAGGTGACAATAAAGTGGTCTACATCGACCTCGGCCAAATCGAGGGGACGGCGTCGGGTATCAACCGCCAGACGTTCCTGATGCAATTACTCCTCACGACGGTCTACCAGCAGGCGAAAAAGACCGACCAGAACGTCGAACTCGCTATCGACGAGGCTCACTACCTCTTCGAGGATCAGGCGAATCTCGATTTCCTCGAAACAGCGTTCCGCCATCAGCGCCACGCTGGCCTCCGGATGGTCTTACTGTCACAGACGATCCAAGAGTTCTACGAGGCTGAGCAAGCCGAGAAAATTCTCGGGATGTGTCCGATCAAGGTCTTCCATAAACTGCCGGAGTTGGACGATGAAATAGCTGAGAAGATCGGTTTGACTCGTGAGCAACGCAAGTACGTCCGGAATGCCGACGCTGGTAAGGACGACCTCGGGTACAGTCAGGCGCTCGTCCACGTCGAAGAACACGGTACATATCCGCTCCACATCGTTGCTGACGAGTTCGAAAAGCGCGTCATCGACTACGAACCCGACGACCGCGAGTTTATCCAGCAGGCGATCTCCGCCGACCCCGAGGAGTTCGTAGCGTTTGAGGAGTTCGTTGAGAATGAAGCCCGGCGGAACGCGCTCACCAATCGCTTCGGCGTCCGTGAGCAAGACGCGAGACGGATTCTCGAAGACGGATTTTCACAGCAAGAAGTTATCGACGCCGTTCTCACTGCATCACTCAATAATGGCGTAGCCGATTCGACTGCTCGTGCGGACGGGAGTGGGATACCGACAGAACAGGACCCAGCAGAGACCTCCACGGAGAACACTAACAATGTCTAAATTCACCCGCATCATCGGCGGTTCACCGCAGTACAGCGCGACCCAACTCCCCCTTGACGAAGCGTTCGTCCAGCAGGCCGAGGACACATCCGGTAGCCTGCTCCGTATTCGACCATTCAAAGAAAACGAGGACATCCTCGGCGCGACCGGTCTCCTCCGGTCAGTCCACGACATGACTACGAACTTCCGGGGGAAGAACACGAGCGACCACCACTCGTTCGAGCTGTGGTTTGACGAAGGCAAAATCAAGTTCTACGTGCACGCCGCGACCGAGGCAGCCGCCGACAAGTTCCGTCGTCGCGTCGGTAACAACTATGCCAACAGCGAGGTCTTTCGCGTCGAAGACGGCGTCACGTTTCCCGTGATTAAGTCCGACGAGTACATCGCTGGTGCCCGACTGGGGCTGAAGAAGATTCCCTACTATCCGATTCGCCACCACAACAGCGAGGAGTTCGAGACGGACCCCTATGGCGAGATTACGAGCGAGATGCTTTCGCTCGACGACAGCAAAGTCGTCGTGCAAGTCGTCTTCCGGCCAGCGAAGCAGTCGTGGACTGACGGCGACCGATTCAAACACAACAGCGTCGAGGAACTCGCCGAAGCCCATCGAAATGGGACCTCAGTTGGCTGGCTCAATCCACGAACTCGTCCAGCCAACGAGACGGACAAGCAGATCGCCAAAACTGTCGCACAACAGCGCGGCAAACAGGCATTCCATGCTAACATCCGAATTCTCGCTGTCTCTGCGGAGCAAAGTGAGGCTGAGGCGCGTGCCCGTGGGGTCGCGGGGATGTTCAAGAAACTCTACTGGGGCGTCACCGAGCAAAGCTTTGAGGATACGCCAATCTGGCATCGCAAAGAAGCAAAACGAGCGACCAATCTCCACCAGCATGTCGAGCAGATGGTTGGGCGTGACTGGAGTGACCAGCGGATGATTCTGACTATTGATGAACTCGCTGGTGTCGCCCATATCCCGAGTGGCGATATCGAGACGCCGAACATCGATTGGCGACACACCCAGCGTGGCGACCGGGTTCCCGCCGACGCAGGGCAACACGACCGCCAAGCAACGAGCGCCGAAGACGACGACCTCAGTTCCAACAGAGGAAATCATGGTGTTTGATCGAATCTTCGGCAGTGACGACTCCTCGGAGTCGTCCGACGCTACCTCTGAATCCGAGAAACCAGAAGCAGACGACACGGAGGCCGACTCAACACCCGACGCCCAATCGCTCCTCGGTGAACCGTACGACATCTCTGAGGAGGACACGACCTACGTCGGCGGGAAGGCCGTTAGTACTGCCACAGCCGAGGAGGGTCTCGTTGCAGGTCCGTACGTCCGGGAGATGATTGAGGCAAGTGCTGAGGGCGCGTTTGACCAGCTGTGGATTGGGTACGACGAGGACGTCCAGCGGGGGTTCCGTGAAGCACCGCTTCGCTTCGACTCGCTGTTCCGGCATATCTGGATTCAGGGCGTGACGGGCTACGGGAAATCCACCGAGATGAACAACATCTCGGTCCAGTTGGCGTACGCTGGCCACGGCTTCGTCTACTTCGACCCGAAAGGCCGCGACTCCCGTGAACTCCTGCGGAAACTCCCTGCTCATCGCCTTGACGATGTGATTTGGATTGAACCCGGCTCGTCCAAGCACGATAAGACGGTCGGGCTGAATTTCCTCGAAGTTCCCGAGTGCGAGACGCCGGAGGAATACGAGAACGAGATCGAGAGCCGGATCGAGAATCTGAAGGCGATTTTCGATACCGACGAGTACTGGGGTATCAACATGGAGTCGATCACCGAGTCGATGGGTCGAGCGATGATGCAGTCCGAGAAGCCATTCTCGGTGATTGATCTGTATTTCACGCTGTTGAACGCCGAGCGCCGCGAGGAATTCGCGGCGAACGTTGAGGACCCCTACGTGCGTGAATTCTGCATCGAAATCGCGAAGATGGAGGACGAGACGGTGCGACCAATCCTGAAGCGGATTAAATCGTGGGTCGAGAACTCGGTTATCCGGCGGATTATCGCCCACCGTGAGAGTACCATCGATTTCCGCAATATCATCGACAACGACCGCATCGTCATCGTTCGCACGCCTGTCGAGAACACGGACATTAAGAAGATGATCACGCTCGGGGTGATGCGGAATCTCTGGAGTGCGATTCAACGCCGCTCGTACGAACTTGACCGCGACCCATCCCCCTACTTTGTGCTTGTTGACGAGTTCGACGAGATCGCTAGCGACAACCTCGACATCGAGTCGATGCTCGCTCGCGCTCGCTCGATGCGTCTCTCCGTGACGCTGGCGTCCCAGTATCCATCGCAGTTCGAAGAAGAGACGCTCGAAGCAGTGCAGAATAACTGCGACAATCTCATCGCGTTCTCAGTGAACAGCGTGGACGACGCTCGTCTGTTGATGAAGCGGTTCCGTGATTACACGGCCGAGGACCTCATATCGACTGACCAGTACAAAGCATGGACGAAACTCCCTCTCAGCGGTGGTCGCTACTCCGAACCAGTTCTGCTCAATTCGTTCGCGCCATACCCACCGCTTCGGTCGCCAGAAGCGGTTGACGACATCATCGAGGAGAGCCTCGAACGCTATGGGACGGACCCGTTGACTGACGCCGAAATTATGCAGAACCTCATCTATAGCGACTCGAATGAAGCGGCGAATCCGACGCGGATACTGGACAAGACGATGGCGGAGGCGATTCGCGCAGTCCAGATTCGAGCGGGTGTCCGCACAGAAAACGGCTGGGTGGACGTCACCGTCGTGGACGACGAACTCGCGGTTCGCCTCGACAATCAGGACGCCGATATCGAATATGCGCCCGAGGACTTGCCCGACGTACGAGATGCCTCTGGACTAATGGAAGTCGAGTTGCAGGACGACGATATCGTAGTCCGCCTCACTGAGGACGGCGAGACAATGGTCGAACCGGAGACTGGATCCGTTCGATCTGCGGGCGGTGAAACTCACGATGCAGTCCTTGTCGATACTGAGGAAGCGCTTACTGAGCGCGGGTTTAGTGTCGAGGTTGTCGAACAGGACGGGAGTGAACAACCCGACGCCGTCGCAACCCATCCGGACCACGACGCCGTATTCAACATCGAAGCTGAGACCACAACACCGGATCGCCCCGTGAAGGTCTTGCAGAACCTCAAGCGCGCCCACGAAGCAGACCGGATTCCAATTTTTGTCGTTCGACCGGGTGACTCGGAGACGAAGTGGGCGTCACGGGTTGAGAACATTCTCTCACCGCCACTTCGTGAGCGCGCAGACGGTACCGAGCAGTTCTACAACTGCGACGAGGTCGTGACGTTCGGCGGTGGCGCGACAGCACATGGTGGCGTAACTGCAGTCCGACCACGCACCTCCGACACGAACCGGACAGTCTGGACTCGTGATGGTGACGAGCGCGTACTCTCTGACGGCGAGACGGAGTTTGCTCATATGTCCGACGAAGGGACACTCTCGAAAGACATGGTTCCGGCTTACTACAGTCATGACCGAGAAACCGGGCAGTACACCGTCCACAAACCCGGCGCAACACAGACATACGACTCGAAAGACGAGTTCGAGGCGGAGTGGACGCCAATCAAGCGACCATTCATCCCGAGTGACGAACTGCCGGAGGCGGAGATTCCCCGAGATAGCTACGTTGTTCTGATTCTGCCAGCAGACGGCAATCCAACGGTCTTCCAGCAAGGGGAGACGTATGCGCTCTCGGAGAATCCTGACGAACTATGGCCAGACACTTCAACTGAAGATTCGGAGCAGTCTGAGAACTCCGCTCAGAGTGAAGAAACCTCCTCCCCTGAGGACATTGATTCCCAACCACCTGCTGAGTCGGTGGAAATCGATCCGAGTGAGGACGGTGTTGAAGCGTTCACAGCAATGTATGTTCGGCAAGTGGACGAGGCCAGGGTTCCACAGGATGACCTGTTTCAAGCGTATTCTAATTGGACGGACCAGCACGATATCGATGGGACGAACAAGGGATGGTTCACTCGGAAGCTTCGAAACGTCATTGAATTCGATACTGATCGGTCGCGAGTGGACGGTGAGCGTGTGCAGTTCTACGTTGGAATCACGCTGACACAAGAGGCCGAGACACTACTCGGTCAATGAAATCAACCAAATACATGATACAACCAGCGGGTGGCTTAGCCACCTCCCTCATTCGACAGAAGCTAGCCGACGAAATACTGCAATACAAGCCTCAAAGCGAGCAGACTCGGCCTTTTACGCTCCCTGTCCATGCAGACTGGACGGCCAAGGATGTTGCATGGACACGACTGTCCACGAAAAATCGCATGACGGGGGCGCTGTCCATGCAAATACCCGGCCAAAGACCAACTAATATAGAACGGGTTGCACCCGTTGGACAGGGTAACCGTCAGCCTGCTCGTCGAGAACTGTTTTGTCATTATCGTGATAGTGGGTGTGTGATGTTCCAAGAGAATTATACAAGGAGGGATGAGTATGGATTCTGAGTCACTAGTTGAGGTATTGGTGCTTCCGGATGAGTTGTGTGAGCGCGAGCAGTGGGTGTGCTGGAAGGAGGAGCAACGGGATGGGAAGGCGACGAAGATTCCAGTAACCCCTGGGTCGGGTGGGTTCGCGTCCTCAACGGATTCGGAGACATGGACGGACTTCGAAACCGCGTTTGACTACGTTGAATCGGGGAATGCTGATGGCGTCGGGTTCGTTTTTACTGACGATGATCCGATTGTGGGAGTGGACCTCGACGACTGCCGGGATCCCGAAACGGGAGATGCCGACGATGCGGCACACGACATCATCGAGCGTCTCGACTCGTATACAGAGGTTTCACCATCCGGAACTGGCTACCACGTGCTGATTAAAGGCGACCTCCCTGAGGGCCGGAATCGGCGTGGGAGTTTCGAGTTGTACGATACGGCGCGGTTTTTCACCGTCACCGGCGACCGTGTCGAGGAGACACCGACGCGGGTTGCACGGCGGCAGGACGCGCTCACGGCCGTCCACCGTGAATACGTCCAAGACACCATCGACAGTTCGGAGGCCGAACCTGACCAGCGTGAGCGCGCTGACGAGGACTCTACGACTAATGGACCGAGTAAGGTTGACGTTGACCTCAAGGACGAGGAGTTACTGGAGAAGGCGATGAATGCGTCGAATGGCGCAAAGTTCGAGCGTCTCTGGAACGGGAATACGGGTGGGTACGATAGTCAGTCGGAAGCTGATATGGCACTCTGTAATCTACTGGCGTTCTGGACTGGTGGCGACCAAACGAGGATGGACGATCTATTTCGCCAGTCGGGATTACTTCGTGAGAAATGGGATGAAGTCCACTACGCCGACGGTTCAACATACGGGGAGAAGACGATTGAGCGAGCAGTACAGAATACCTCAGCGTTCTACGACCCAGAACCGAGAGAGGAACAGACTCGGGACTCGGCCTCGACTAGGGACTCCTCGGTAGATAGTAGCCGTGGCGAATTGGACCGTAGTCGGGCGTATCTTACTGAGAAGAATCGGCTGTTGGCCGACCGTGTCGAGGAGCTAGAGACGCTTCTCGAATGGAAGAACGAGCGCACCGACGAACTTGAAGCAGATGTTGAGCGGCTCACGACTGAACTTGCGGAACGTGAGCAAGCGACGGATCAGACTCACGAGGAGCGTGTTGGTAGTGGGAGCTCAGACGAGGAGGAGTCACAGTCGGAGTCTGTCTGGGGGCGGACGAAGCGGTTGTTCGGAAACGACCCTGACTCGTAGGTGTTCGTAGAGGGTCGTCAGTCTGGTAAGCCACGGACGCAGACTGCAAGCGGTTAGATGCGAGGTGGAATACGGAGTCTGTCGCCGACCTCGTACAGATATCCTTTCAATAACAGTTGTTCGACAAGCTCACGGGCGTCGGCACGGTTGATTCCTTGCTCACTGAGGTACGTGACGGCGTCTGCGTGTGAGATACGCTCCTCATCTGCCGTGGTCTCGATATACGTGTCGAGGTGGTCGAGCACAGCCTGCTCGCTTGTGCTCAGGGGCCTCCGTGAACTCGGCATCATTCGATATATCGGACGCCATCAAATAGACCAGTGGGGTCCGACCGAACCTTCGGTTTGGACTCGTTGCCTCGGTAGTTAGTAGAAAGATTGCGTCGTCGACTATCGACCAACGAATCGTCGGTAGAATGTTGTCTGAACCCCGTACGCTAGGTAACTAGCCACTCCGAGCGCCAAGACAAGCGGAATAAGAGGCCAAATGAACGACGAACTAAACCCGAATGGAGACACTCCGACTGCATTGAATGCAACCATCCCGAGAGTCAACAGTAGGCTGAACGCGAGAAGAGATACAATCAGGAGACCGACAAACTCTGCAGATCGATCCCCGCCACGTTCCGTGTCGGTTAGCATGTAGCCGGCAATTGCACCGAGACACACGGCCGTGACGATCCCCGGGCCACCACTAAGACTGTAGCTGGTCTGCGTCGCAGCGAGATATCCACCGTACGCGATGAAACCGATGAAGCCAACCAGCAGTCCAGCAAATGCCCCTTTGACTGCGCCTAGAAGTCGAGGTCGGTGACGGCGGTACCACGCGGTCTCGACTCGATAGGCAAGCAGGTACGACCCGACGAAAACGGAGATTGCTGTCAGGGTCGGAAGGACGAAATATGGCATCGAAAACAGCCAATCTCCAAGGAGCCACTGGAACGCCATTGTTGGGACGATGGCGAGCGCCCAACCAGCAAGAAGCGATCCGACGAAGATAACGCGGTTTCGATGTGCTGAGGCTGATGTTGAAGCTCGGTTGCTCGTCACCCAGCGGTATCCGCCGATGCCGCCGACGAGGAGACCCAGCGGAGCTGCGAATTGAATCGACGTTACCCAGTTTGGTGGCAAGAAGGCATCCGTCGTTGCACGGTAATAGTTTCGGAGGAGACGGCCGAGTGTATCAAGAACGAAAGTCTGGATTAAGCCCCATTGAAGGGCAGTGACGAGTGCCTGCTTTTGGGTGGAAGGAGCGTCTTGGGAGGGCATATCTGAGGGTTCTCCCCTGGTTGATTAGAAAGTGTTGATGGAGTACCTATAAATACTGAACAAGCCTTCGTTCGATACCATCGGATGAATGCGGAGAACTTTCTGACGCAACTCCACACGACGTGTGCTGACGCCATTACGGAGTATCGAACTCAATTCCCGGATCACCCACCATTGTCCGAGCATCTCCAGTACGACAGTGATAGCCCTCTTGCGAGTGAGACTGGTCTCCATCGGTGCTTTCGAGAACTCACCTATATCTACGACGATCTCTTTGCTGTGGACTCAACATCATATCGCGACCAGTGGCGCGACCATCTCGTCTATGATGTATCCCGGCAAGAGCATCTGCGGCTCATGAGTAGTGACCCACCGACGTCACTCATGTTGGGGTGGATTGGGGCGCGATATGCTGCTCGCACAGGCCACATCGGTATTAGTACCGGCCGACTCCCTGTGCCGAGAGCGTACTCCGTACTCGCCTCCGAACTCCTCCATGCCTACCAGCATTGCTTTGACTCCCCAACTTGGCACCATCCCTACCTCCAGGAAGGAATGGATCGAGCCGTCTCGGTTCGAGCGCTCACCCAACTCGCTCAAGAACTGGACGACGATGACAATGCAGTTGCCCATGCTGCAATGAGACAGCGAGCGAATGCACTCCTTGCAGGAGTGCTTGCGCATGGCACCCGCCACGGCGGCATTACGCCAGCAGCTATCCGTGACCTTGGCGTCACCACCGACGAACTTTCAGCCCTCCAAGCAACACTCCCATGGCGAGCACTTGGCCATGTTCAACCACGCTACCGATGGAAGGACACCGCATTCCTTCCCGACTACGACCTCTATGGCTCTCTCCTCCTCGTTAGTGAGACTATGGACGTCCCCGATACCTACAGCCGTGCATTCTGGGGTGACCACCCCTGGGACAAGCTTATCGGGGATATTCAATCCATCAAACCCCGCTGGTTGTGGCAGTACATTCACTCGACCTCAAACGAGTAGCCACTAGACTTCCATTGTTATGGCTCCTACTCCCCGAAGCGGCCTCTTGTTTAGCCTGCCGTCGTCTGAAACGCGTCGCGCTGGACGACGAGCGTCGTCCAGTATACGTCACCTTGGTACTGAACCAGATACGGGCCACTCAGATCACCCTCGCCGTCTTCGTCGAGTCTGTGAGCCTGTTCGTGGCCGCGAAACTGATTGGCGAGCGCCACAAGCGCATCAGACGGCGTCTCGTCGGGGCCGACAATGTACTGCCCCTCTGTAATCGCCGTCTCGACGATGTCCTGCTGGGCTTCCGGAAGCTCCCCGAGTGCGAACACTAACCGCTCACGCATTTGTCGGCCGTAATCGGCGGCCGTCGCCACCTGTTTGGCAGTGTACCGATAGGTGTTCAGGGTCGTGTCGTAGGCGTCGTCGACGATCCATTCGGCTTCGGTACCGTCGTCCCAGGTGATGTACGAGTACTCTGACTCCGGGACGAGGACAGATTGCTCGCGTTCGGCGTCCGTATAGAGGAATGTTGTCCCGATACCGACCGGATCACCATCCGCGAGCCCGTGAGCGGCAAACTCATTCTGGTCGACCTCGGGGAGATCAGCGAACTGAATGGCTTCCGACTCAGTTACTGAGTCTGTGACGATATCCACTTTCACGGAGTACCTCGTGGCAGGGGTTTCCTCGATTATGTCATAGGACAATTCGTAGACGCCCTCTTGGTAGGCGATATGTTGTTGTTCGGGGAGTGGTGGACGTGTCCCCTTGGTTGTCGCGCCGCCGTCAAGAATCGAATCAAACAGTTGGGCAGTCGCGTCGTCGCCTTCGGCAGGGCGGACTGTATAGAGTACCTTTGTCGGGAGTTCTGCGTCAGTAATCGTCGTTAGTTCAAGTCGCGCTGTGGAGGCTTCCGCGACGGCGTTGCTCCTACTGAATCCGCCGGAACTAGTGCAGCCAGCGACGATTGCGGGAAGAGACGTGGCGGCGGTCGCGAGGAGGGCGCGGCGGCGCATAGTCGTGATTCCTCGGAGATGCTGGAAAAACTTTGTGTCGGCCGCACCGAGAAGCGTGTAGCGCGCGTCAGCATGTCTGGGCGGGTTGGCGACGTACTGGACACGCAACTTCAAGAAGCATCTCGTCACGGTGTGGAGTGATCCAAACACTCTTTACTGTTTCGCTGTAAACTGTAATCAAGAAGCGCTATGTCACGTACCTCGAACCAGGCCGGTGGCGACGTTGTCCGGGACTTCCTCTTGGTCGCGGACCTCCTCGAAGAGCCACAGTTAGCCCAACTGTACGCGTATCTCGCTCATGAAGGCGAGGCCACTGTCCAGAACATGATGGACGACCTTGAACTCGCACAGGGCACCGCATACAGCTACGTTAATCGACTTGTCGACGCTGGCGTCATCGAAGTCACTCACGACGAGCAGCCCCAGCGGTACGCCGCCTGCGAAATCGACCTGACCGTGACGACAGCCGCTGGCGACCGCGAGTACACAATCACGCCGGCGCTGATCGACGCCGTCGGCCGCCGAGAGACGGACGCCGACATCGACACCTACATCGACCGCCACGGTGTCGCTGGGCTTGCGACGGCGCTCACCTATGCGGTTGCTAGAGAGCGGGGCGAGGTGACCCACCGGCTGATGGCCGAGGACCTCGACATCTCGCCGCTGGCCGCCGAGATCATCCTCCAGGCGCTCCGATCCGTCGTTCACGAGCACTACGATATCGAAGCGTCGGGAGCATCACTCGACGAGTTGGATATTGACGACGGCGACGCAGTTGACGATACGTGAGCACGCTCCATATCGCCGACACTGGCCTGTTCGTCGCGATGGGCCAGCCATCGAACAGTCGGTACCAGGCTGTCCGCCGGTTCGCCCGCCGCAACGACGTCACCTACGTCCTGCCCGAACGCGTGTACGAGGAGTTGACCGTCGACGACTCCGACGTCGAAACGCCGCCCGTCAACGCGGCAATCAAGGAAGAGTGGGCGACGGTTGCGCCGCCGCTCAAGTTCTCAGAGCCAATCGTCTCACGGGTGATGGATGGCGTCCAGCGGTACATCGCGAACGCCGACGACCGCCCAGCAGACGAGGTCGAGCGGGCTGATCCTGCCCTTGCCGCGTTGGCAGCCAAGCACCTCAGTAGTGGGGTAGCGACCGAGGTGTACATCTACACGACCGACACCCTCGCCGGCGAGGGGGCCGAGGCCGTGCTCGCGAGTGAGGGCTACGAGGACTCGGTAACGTTCGTGAACGGCTTCCGGTTCATTGAGGATCTTCGGACGGGCGACCGTTGACAGGCCAGCGTTCCTCGATACGAGGTTCATGATACTCGAAAGCCCCGACGAGACAGATTTAGATTACGAGCACCTCCATGGACATCAAGGAACAGTCGTTGAGATCATCTCAGACGATGCAGGAACTGTAACTGGTAATCAACGGGAGGGGCATCCTTTCCGAGTTGAAATCGCTAATAGTAACACCATTGACGTCCGCCGCCGGGATTTTCGGCCAGTTTGATTGGCCATCGTATGGAGACACCTCTGTAGTCCAAGGTCACTAAATACTAAGTTAACGTACTGAATACATCTCGGCATTACGATGCTCTCGCTTCCTCCGCTTGTCGATAATGCCAACAGGACAGTAGAAGACGCTTACAAGCGGATTATTCCCCAGATCGAGGAGGGCCGTATCGCAACTGGATACTTTTATCTCTCAGGATTCGACCTCTACCGGGAAGACCTTGAGAAACTGGCTGATCCCGACGATCTTGGCCACGCTCCGCTTCGGATCTTGATGGGTCGTCAGACGAATAGGGGAACTGCTGACGAAATCGGTGAGGGGCAGAATCTCAAAGAGGAACTCAAAAGAGAAGTGAGAGAAAGCATCTCGGAGCTGAATAACGCTCAGATCGGGCGACTAGACCGGCTACGAGACTTCATCGCCGAAGGCGAGGTGAGCGTCCGTGTGCGAAATCCTGAAAACGGTTACTTCCACGCAAAGGGTGCATCATTTCGAGCGCCACTCGAAGATAACGAAGATTGGGGACAAGACGAGGAGGAAGACACCCGCCCATGCGCTACCGTTGTTGGCTCCTCGAACTTCACCAAGAGCGGCCACCAGAACAATATCGAACTGAACCTCACGAGTCAGGATCGACACAAGGCCAAAGCGTTTGAGGAGTGGTACGACAACCAGTGGGCCAACGCTGAGGAGTTCAGTGAGGAGATTATCCGAATCATCGAGAACAGCGAGGAGTACCAGGACTGGAAGGAACAGCAGGAGGACGAGTCCGACAAGGAAACGTCATCCGAGAAGTTGGGGACTTATTTGGAACCGTTCGAGCTCTACAAGTTGCTCGCCTACGACGAACTGAGTGGGAACGTCAACATCCGTGACAGCCCACTGTACTACTTCCAGAAGCTCGGGTACGAGAGTGCAAAGGAAAAGCTCTCACAGTTCAACGGGTGCATCGTCTCCGACTCGGTCGGTCTGGGGAAATCATTTATTGGCGGTGAACTTCTCCACGACTACCGCCAACGTGGCGACCATTGTCTCCTCATAGTCCCGGCCAACCTGACTGATCAGTGGGAAGACCTACTCGAGAACGACACTGACGAAGACGGCAATCCATACTTCGGGTTAGAGGTGGACGGCACGCACCTTGACGTGATAAGTATCAGTAAGTTCCAAAATCTCTCCTACGACGAGGTCCAGGACCTCAAAGATGAGTTCGATGTCCTGCTTATCGACGAGGCTCACCGGTTTCGGAACTACGGGAAGTGGCGACCGAACCCGGGCCACGATGACGACTACAAGGGGACGCGACGACACGCGAATCTGAGGCAGCTCCGCGGAAAGACGATGATCATGCTGACCGCGACCCCGATCAATAACAGTGCCACCGACCTGAAAAACCTCATCAGCTTGTTCACCAGCCCGGAGGAACTTCGGAACAAGGCATCACTCGACTTCGATGCGTTCGACGAATACATCGAACTCTCGGAGACGCGAAAACGCATCGCGGCCGGGAAAGAGGAGGTTGGCGACGACGAACAGCAGGAAATTACTGAACAGCTCCAGCGACACTCCTCTGAGATATCGAATATCCTGAACGAAGTGATGGTTCTTCGGACGCGCAAGCACGTCAAAGACCAGATTCAGGACAGCGAAGACTTCGAGATGAGCTTCAAGCCGCCGAAACTCAACAAGCAACAGTACTCTCTGCCGGCGGCCTACCAGCCAGTATATCGGATGCTCCCCGACGTGATGGACGCCCTCCACCTTCCCCACATCACAGTCAAAAACCCGAAAGCGGGGAGCACGCTGAAAGCCCTCTACAAGCTGAACCTCCTCAAACGGCTTGAGTCATCAACGTACGCGTTCGTCCAGTCGATCGAGACGCTGCATCAGAGTGAACGCCAGCTTCTCGGCCTTCTTGGTGAACTCCCCGAAAACGAAAACATCGATATGCTCCGAACTGTTCAGAAGGGAGAGGACTCTGAACTCGGTGACTTTGTCGAAGGAGCGGACGCTGCTGAAGATCTCGAACAAACACTCGAAGAATTCGGTTTCGATACCACCGCTATTCAATCGGAAGAAGGAACTGATACCGAGGGAGATGAACTGGTAGACGCCACCATCGGCGAGGTGAAGACGTACATCAGGGAGGACCTCACCCTTCTCTCGTATTTCCTCTCGCAGTTCATCGGTGATGTCGCCCGTGATGCGGGTGATGTGAGCGATTATGCGGTCTCCACGCGCCAATGGCTCGCTGAACACGACGCTGGTGTCCTCCCAGATATTCCTGAAGAAGAGATGAATCCGATTCTCTACCCGAATAGTGATCTGAGCGAAGTCGACCCCGCCACACGCGACTTTTACGAGGCCGTCTTTTCACTCCGCGAGTTCCGCGACCCGAAGATCGACCGGCTTGCAGATGTCCTCACTGATCACGACCAGAAAGTGCTCATCTTCACTCAGTATCGGGCAACTGCAGACTACGTCTATCGAACCCTCTGTGACAACGCGGACTCACCACTCACCGAGGCGAATAGTGCCGTCGTCAAGGGTGGCGACGAGAATAAACAGGACATCATTCAACGCTTTGCCCCCGAGGCGTCAGGCTACCAGCAAACGCTTGCCGAGTCGGGGGATTCAGAGCTACAGTACGTAGTGGCCACTGACACGCTGAGTGAAGGGGTTAATCTTCAGGACGTTCATGTGGTGGTCAATTATGACCTGCCGTGGAACCCGATGAGGATTGTCCAGCGTGTCGGGCGAGTCGACCGGATTGGGAGTACCGCTGAGAAACACGTCCACAACTTCTACCCGGACGGCGACATTGAGGCGGCGATCAAGCTCCTGAAACGCCTGCAGGCAAAGATCAACGATATCGCGCTCATCGTCGGAAAGGAGAACAACATCCTCGATCCGAACGAAGACCAGATTCTCGAAAAGACAGGTGTAGACACGGAGAAGACAATCGGGGAATTACAGGTGGACGAGATCGAAGACTCCCTCCAAAAGTCCCGTGAAATTGACGACGTGAATGAACTCGACGACACGAGCAAGAATCCGCTCCTCCGCAATGCGGGGAGCAATGAACACGCTGCGTTCGAACGGTACCTTCTGAAGCGAGAACTAAACGAGGACTACGACCTGACCGCGGAAGACTTCGAGTACGCTGAGGACTTCTTCGATGACCCGCCCGAAGAACGGGAGTTCCTCTACACGAATGTAACTGACCACGATGCCGGTCCTCGTCCGGGCGTGTTCGCCCTTGCCCACCTCTGGTTCGACGATGATGACCACGAGTCCCCGCTTGGTCGCGTCCGTCGTGCTTTCTACTACAAGCCCTTCGCCGACGAGGTCAAAGAGCGGCCCGTGAGCACGCTCAACATCGACCCTTCAGTTGACGGCGAACCGATTACCGGAAATCCAGATACGGTGTTATCGAATCGCGGTGAAATTCAAGCAGTGCTTGACGAGCGTCTTGAGGTGATTCGAGAAGGCCAAGTTGAGGGTGCTTTCAAACAGGGAGAGGCCTTCTCGAAGGAACAGGAGACGATCCTCGATTTCATCAGTCACTACGTTCAGCCGAATCACGGTGATGAGCCGGCTCCTGTCGAAGAGTTCGAAACAATAGGAGAATGGGCTAACGGCATCGAAGAGCGGCTACAGGAGGTAAAGCTGGCGAACACAGATGAAGACCGAATTCTACGGGAGATCTTTCGCCAGAACGAGCAGTACGACTCCTTCCCAGAGTGGCCGACCGTGGAGTTCCTCAGTCAGCTTGAGGAGTTCTTAGAAGAGAACGTCGAAGCCTCTACTGAATATCAGACAAAACTGATGGGAGAGAGTGATGTACAAGCGAAGCTCGTATGCTGGGGGGTTGTCGGACAGTGATTCGGGAGCTACGGTAGGGGCCCCTTCTGATCCAGCAGATCATATTTCTCCAAGACCAGATCGAAGTACATCTCGTCCATCAGCTTCGGATTCTCAACGCGATGGAAGTCGTCGAGGACAAACTTCACGTCACGACGTTTCAGGCCATACGCGTGGAATGCGGCCGCGTCGATTTCAGCCTGTAATTCTCTGCGTTCTTGATCTTCTACCGCTGCCTCGATTCCGCCGAGTCGCTCACGCATTTCTTTGAATTCTTCTCCGTAACAGTTCAACCGGGCAGCTCGTTCAGCGATATAATAGAACCAGTCATCTCCGTCGGTGAGGCGTGGTAGCTGGGATTCCAATAGCTCGCGCTTGACGATGTGCGTCTCGACTTTGGTTCGCATCAGGAAATCGAACGCAATGCTGTTCAGGAGTCCCGTTGCCGCGAAGAGTTCTTGATCCGTAAATCGCCGGACGTAGGGTGACCGAAGTGGGGACTCTGTGAGGTGTTCCTCTTCAGGCTCAATAGCGAACGGCTTGAACGTGTTAATGGTGTGGAGACAGATGACGTCCTTCGGAAGTACCGTCGCTATGATCGTCCGCTCGTCCCGAGATCGAGAAACGTCTCGAATGCCGATTCGGTATTCAGTGCAATCGAGCAGGACATCTTCTTCCTCAAGTCCGTGACCACGGTGTTCTTCGAGTAGTTTATCTACGAATTGAACTTGAGACTTGCTCGTCTCTGAACCTCCAAAGGCGTCATAGATTGCCCGTTTGAGATTACCCCTGTTGAATTTCTTTTCTCGAACACGGTACTGAGCACTATTCGGTGGATCGTACATCTCACGACTCCAGTACTGCGGTCCATCTAACGCTTCTGTGTGGGTATTATCGTACTGGAACTGGTGGATATTTTTGCCGCCATAGACGGGATAGTCGGCCTCCTCCGGCGATGTCAGGAGCCTATCCTTATCAGTCGATTCAACGAACTCCTTAGTGAGCATATCAACTGTCCAAGCCTCCTCTAAATCTTCACCCAAGGAAGGCTGCTCAACTACCTTCTCCAAGACGCTTACTTCGATCTGCGAGGTGATGGATGGGAAGATTCCCCCTTCTGGAGAATAACTGACGAGTACATCGCGCGGAATGTTGACTGCCTCATCTTCGATCCTGTAGACTATATCCATGTCACGTTGGTTGAATATCCCCCGAAGAGCTGATGTCTTCCCCCCATATTCGAACGTCAGAATCGCGAACCGGTATCTATCGTCGATGGCCTCAAAGATACCCTTGTTCTCGAACCCGATGAGATTCTCCACGTCCGTATGGTCCAGCAGATGCATTCGGAGGTCTTTCCCCATTACTCCCCCGAAGATAGTACCGGGGAGGAGCAGACTCACCTTCACGCCGTCTCTGGAAAGTCTGAAGACCCGCTCAAGAAAAAGAGCCGAAAGTTCGTTCTTTGTCGGCATCGTTCGACCGCCCACCACCGGAGATTGGAGCTTATAGACATCTCCCTGCGTAAAGAAATCTGCCTGAGTTTCCATCGATTCCTTGTAGTCCTCCCATTCCCACGCAACTTTGGGGTTTGAGAGAAGGTCTTCCATCACACCATCCTTTTCCTCCGACGGATAGGTACGGAACTGCTCATCGTAGCGGATAAAGAAGTCGTCGCGATTCGCGTAGAGCATGTCCCACGGTGGGTTCCCGATGAACACGTCGAATCCGCCTTTCTCGAAGACGTCGGCGAACTCCAACGGCCAGTGGAAGGGAGACCACTCCCGGATTTCCTTGATCGTTATGTCGTCAAAGCCAGCGTCTTGGAATTCTCGCCGAAGAATTTCGTCAAATTTGTCCCGATGTTCCTCTATTCTGTCTTCTGCTTCTTTCCGCCATTCTTGTGCTTCAACACTGGTCTCCGCTTTCTTATGCTTCTTGATGGCCTCTTTCACGTCCTCAAAACGAGTTTTCACCTCCCAAGAATCGAGATCGCTGTCTCCGTCTTCGTTACTCTCAATGTCCGTATCGAGTTGACCGATTAGGCTGTTCCCCTGCCGTACGTTGAAATCGATATTGGGGAGCGGCTCCACCTCGCTCGGTTCGTCCTCGATATCAGCGACCATCGACAACCAGAGCCTGAGCTTGCAGATCTCAACAGCACCTTCGTCGATATCGACTCCGTACAAATTGTTGAGGATAGCCGTTCGCTTTGCGTAGAGTGCTGATGAGCCTTTTCCAGACTCGATTTCCTCTATCTCTTCTCGTGTTCTGGATTCTAGCTCCCAGCCTTGTCCCTCTGATTCGAGCCGCTGGAAATACTCAATGCATTGCATCAACTGAGTGGTTCGCTATTGGCTGTTTTCGACTTAATCTACGAATACTGGTAAAATACGAGCTGCTTCTTACACTCTATTCAACAAGTGGATTGACCAGTTCAGTCGAAAGTCACGCTCATATCCATCATTTTCATATGAGTAAAGCAACTTGCAGGTGGTATGACTCTCCAGCAGATTACTGCATCCGATATCGCGGGCTGGGACTCTTTACAGGATATCGCGAACTCCTTTGAAAAACGCGGGCTCAAACCACGCCCGAAACTAGGGGGCGATAACGAACTCGTAGTCCAGCTTGATGATGACGAATTCATCGTCATTGTCAATGCTGGTCCCGGTGAGACTGCCACGGACTTCAAACCGGAAAATCGCTCACGGCACACCAACCTCGTTGCCACCAACGATTTCGAGACTTTCACCTTCATTACGCGAGTCCGAAGCTGGGAGGGGCAGCAGCACGGTCGAATTAAGCATCAAAAGATTTCGTTCTCGAAGGAGCAGTTCACGCGGGACAGCGGAGAAAAGAACACTATTCTCCAGAAACTGAACTCGATCGAGTACGGCTCCTCCGCTGCGATATACGATACGCTCTACGACACACAACAGGTTGTCAAGGAGTTCTATGAACAGTTCGAAGAACTCCGGACAGATCTCATTCAAGAGGTCACGGGCATTCCCGACGATCGGGGTGATGCGAAGCAACGATATGTGCAGGTCATCCTTGACCGGATGATTTTCCTCTACTTCATCCAAGAAAAGCGCCTCCTTGATCGGAACCCGAACTACCTTCACGAACAGCCGAATGAAGTCGTTGACGAGGGTGGTGACCACTACGAAGAGTTCTACGAACCGCTCTTCTTCGAATACCTAGCAGAAGACAAGCAAAACCCTGACTTCGGTAGTCTTCCGTACCTGAACGGTGGCTTGTTCGCAAGGAATCCCGTCGAAGAAGAGTTCGAGGACGCGAAGTTAGGTGGCCCTGCTGAGGAAACGAACGAGCTCTTCGACGATATCCTCGACTTCCTCTCCGACTGGAATTGGAACGTTGACGAACGACTCGACATCGTTGATCCCAAGAACCTCTCCCCGGCGATCTTGGGCCACATCTTTGAGCAAACGGTCAATCAGAAGGAGATGGGGGCGTACTACACACCGGAAGAGATCACGGGGTTCATGGCCCGCCGGACGATCCATCCGTATCTGCTCGATCAGCTCAACGAGACTGTGGACGCAGACTACGACGAGATCGACAATGTGTTCGGATTCCCCGTGCCCGAAGCAGATACTAGCACAGAAGCTGTTGCCGATGGCGGAACCATAACTCAGCAAGTTCCAACGGAAAAGGTCCAGACCAGCCATGTGGAGACTCTCTACCACGATATTCTGAAGGAAGCGCACATTCTCGATCCTGCCGTAGGAAGTGGCGCCTTCCTGCTCGCCGCACAGGAGGTGCTGATGGACCTATACATGCAATGCATTGAGTATTTCCAGCAACTCGAATCAGAGGGACAAGGCTGGGAGCTGGAGAGTCGTAGTCGCGAGGAATTAGAAAGTATCGAGGGTAGGCATGGTGGGGAGTCGCTATACGCAAAACGCTCGATTATTCTGGATAACCTCTACGGGGTGGATATCGACGAGGGCGCTGTGGAGATCTGTAAACTTCGTTTGTGGCTCTCGATGGTTGCGGATATCGAAGACGAGCCAGGGGAGGTCGAACCGCTCCCGAATATTGATTTCAACATTCGGCAGGGGAACAGTCTTATTGGATTTACAGACCTCATCGAAACCGTCAACGAAGAGGGTGATACCTCACTCACAAATTATGGAATCGGTGAAGAAACACCGGTTAGTGAGTATTACGAGGACGTAATCCACGCTCAGCGGAAACACAAAAGGGCAAATTCCTCAAAAGAAGCAACCAACGCCCGTCGTCAGGCAGAGTCACTCATCACCAGCTACAGTCAGAATCTGGACAACAAGGTGCTAGATGAGTTCCACAGTGCCAGCGCTGAAATCACTCTGGATCAAGTTCAAGAATTCTATCCCTTTCATTGGATTCTCGAATTCGCGCTAGTCTACGACCAGGGAGGTTTTGATCTCATTATCGGGAATCCTCCTTGGGACCAGCTTCGAGCAAGTCGCGACGATTACTTCGTCAAGTTTGATGAGCAGTTCCGGTCCCGGATGCCTTCGAACAAGGACGAGATGCAGAAACAGCTGCTAGAAGACGAGGAGATTTCCGAGGGATGGGAGGAGTATCAAGAGCAGATAGAGAAGCAAATGCGGTACTTCACTGATGGATCGGAATACACTCTCCAGAAGCCGGTTATAGACGGCCGCAAGGATCCGAACGAAAACAACCTTGCTGCTCTCTTCTTTGAGAGACTATTTGACCTCGTGAGCAAACAAGGGTACGTAGCGCAAGTTCTCCCTGGAGTTATCTTCAGTGGGTCCTTCTCAAAGGATCTCAGATTAAAATTACTTGATGACGCAGAGATCAAGACGTTAGTGGGCTTCGAAAATCATGGAATCTTTGAGGAGATCGACAATCGATACCAATTCGCCATTCTCTCTTTCAAGAACAGTGGTAAAACGGACCAGATAGAGGGTGTATTTGATCAGCGTGATGTTTCTGTCCTCCGCCATTTTGATGAGATGGCAATTACTATTCCTCGAGAAGTGCTTTCGCAATATTCACTGAAAGCACGGATATTCCCTAATATCACTCATCCTGAGGAAGTGGGTATTTTGAAGAGTATTGTCTCACACCCACCGTTGGGAGAAGAGATTGAAGAGAAGTGGAACGTCACTCCCCACCGTGAACTGGATCGATCACGGGCGTCTGACCGTTTCGTCGAAGAGGAAAATGAAGGTGATTACCCTGTGTACGGTGGAGCAAACATTCACCAGTTCCAGCACGACAACACGTTCGATTCGAGTCTTGATTCCCCTTCACTATGGAGTGTCGATGAAGATCGGCCGGACCTGAGCGCTAAATACCGTGTTCGGGAACGGGCGTACAACGGTGGAACGCCGAAAAAGGACATATACGAAGCGTTTGGTGGACCAAAGACCAGCAAATCACAGAAGGGATTCGTCAACGATCTTCTTCAGGAACACCGTGGACAGGACCTTTGTATGGATGATCTCCTTCCAGACTTCACGGGATACCGAATTATCTACCGGGATATCGCCCGACCTACCGACGAACGGACAATGATTTCGACTGTGTTACCTAAAGGAATTGTTTGTGTTCACACACTCCAGACATTTTCGCCATATGAAGTCAATCCGGAGCAGGAAGACCTCTCAGAGTATCCCCTCCGTTCAATCTATGAACGTGCCTACGATGATGAGGAACTGTTCGTCATCACCGGTCTACTGAACAGCATTCCGTTCGATTACCTAATGCGGACGAAGGTCGATTCACACATTGTCCGGTTTAAACTGGAAGAATCGCAGGTCCCACGTCTCACAGAGGGCGACAACTGGTTCCACTATATTTCAGACCGGGCGGCCCGGCTCAACTGCTACGGTGAGGAGTTCGAGGAGATGCGGGAGCGGCTCGGCGGAATTGAACCCGCTAAAGAGGAATCAGAGCGTCGGCGACTTCAGGCCGAAATTGATGCAGCTTCTTTCCACGCCTACGGACTCGATAGGGGGGAAATGCAGTTCGTTCTTGATGACTTTCATCGGGTGTCGAATCCTCGAATTATGACGGAAGCCTACATCGAGAAGGTCGCTGAGAAATACACTCATCTTGGAGACGTAGGGCCAATGGAGTAACTTCTGAGTTAGCACTACGCCTGGTTCTTGAATGTTAGTCCATTCAAGCTTACTGATGAATGCTGTCCAGCGCTCGCCGGGTCATCGCTCCATCGACATTCAGATATTGACGTGCAGTCGTGATGTCCTCCCAACCGAACATTGCTCGAAGTGCAGGAAGGTCTAAGCCCCTTCCCGCATGGTACGACGCTGCTGTGGCACGCAGTCCGTGTAATGAGGTTGCGTCGTTGGACAGTTCTGGAGACAGTTCAAGGGCCGTTTCCAGACGTCGCTGTAAGGTCGAGAACGAGTATGGCCAACCGCCATGTTCGTCAAGTAGTAATTCGATCGCGATTCGGACTCGATACGAAAAATGGTACGGCACTGTTCGAGACGCGGCCTCTGTTTTCGGGAGCCAATAGCTATCCGCAAAACTTTGGAAGTCCTTCTTGGGATTGTGGTCCATTCGTTGTTTCACCGCTTGCCGACAGTAGCCACAGATACCGCCGTCACGTCCCTTTGTACAATCTTCTTGTTTGGGAATTTGAATCATCTGACGCTCTAGGTCAATCCACGATGTAGACAGGTGCGTCGTTTCTCCTGGCCGAAGTCCCAGGCGTCCCCCGAGGAGGATAGCGGCTCGTGTCTCAAGACGTCTTTGCGTATCTGATATCCGCCCAGCTCCTTCTAACAATAGTTCAAACTCGCGTTCGCTAAGAGCCCTTTCTCGTGTTGCTTCCATACCTGTCTCTGTCTGTCGATACAAAGATAATCCGTATCTTATCCGAGTGTCAAGAGTCATAAAACAACATACCTCTCCCTGAGTTCAAGCAGTTTCGGGCATACAAATACATGGGGATGAAATCCAGCAAATCGAACAGGGGCAGGTAACCCTCCTGAGCGAAGGAAAACTGACCACAGATGATTCTGGATTTGAGGCCGTGTGTGAAGCACTTGACGGGCGAGTCGAGGTGCATGGCCCAATAAAGAAGATCGTCGTCGTAAGCCTGGAGGACGAGCCCGACGTTGTCGAATGTAGTGGCATATTTCAATTCCTTCTGGACCTATGAGACTCTACAGGATCGACGAATCGAGCTCCTGCTGGATATTCTGACGACGCTTGGATTCGATTCGTTTGAGGACGAGTTCGGGATTGAATCCGATCAAGATGAAGTACGCCAAGAAATTCGAGAGAAGACTGACCAAAAGTTTGAGAAACGTCTGTCTGTCCGCTCTCTCTAATCTCTCTGAGAAGACACGGTTTTGGGAGCAATAGTAGAAGTTCTCATTCTTGAGTCCGCCAGGAGGTCAGCTATGTAAACGGGCGACAAGGCCGGTTGAGTGGGTGTCCTTCGTTACGGCCCGCCCCGCTCGCCGCTTACCGGCTTCCGGTGAGCAAGCTCACCGACGTCTCGTTCGCTTCGCTCACGAGACCGCCGCGTCGCTCGCGACCGACCATTCCGGGCATGCGGGCGCTCTCCACACCGCGAGCGCCCGGTCCGGGCTAAAGTGAATCTGGTCTCGACGCCAGCGGGTATCCGCCGGGGGTTGCGCGCCGTGGGTGCTCACCCCGCGACGCATACTCCGCTGGACGCTCGCGGCGGCCGAGACGGCGCGCGGCGCTGGATGCATCCTCTCCCAAAGTGCGCTCTCGCTCGCGCCCCAAGGGGGCGCGCGAAGGCGCGAGCGAGAGCGCAGATGAGTCTGTTGGTTGTGGGTGTCGAGGAAATCCGCGATGTAGGAGCATCGCGGTGTCGGGCGCGTGAGCGCCTTCGGAGCTACGCTAACTCCAATGTCTAGTAACAACGCAAGCGGCAAGGTCGTTTCGGTCGATGAACAGGCACTCAAACAGGCGGACGAGCAAGCAGTCGATGCGGATGGCTTCGAGGTGGTCGAGGAGACGCCCGAACTCAGAGCGACAGTCGAACAGGAGGTCCAAGCGAAGGTGGATGCCAACCACCCAGATGGAATCAAGGAGACGAACAACGAACGGATTCAGGGTGCGACCCTCGAACAGGAGGAGCGCATTCGAGCGCGGGAAGCAGAACTAGAGCGCATCAGTATCAGAGCTAAAGTCAGTCGGCAGGATGGTCGGGCAGAGCGAGCGCGAGACATCGCGGCGAAACGGAGCAAAGAGCGGCGTCGAGAGTTCCAGAAGCGGGCGGCAAGCGTGACCCCCATGGCAGACCCGGAGCGGCCGGACCCACGCGAGGAGCTATCCCAAGACGAGCTAGCAAGCGTGAACGAGCAGACACAGCGGTTGAGCGAGAAGTTGGATGGGTGGACGAGAGCGGCGATTAGTCGGCGATTGGCCGAGCGCGTGGTCGAAGGGGCAGGCATGATGAGTGCGGTCGTCGGCGTCCACGAAGAATTGCAGACGGCCCCGGGACACGTGATTCCAATCGGCAAGCTCGAAGACGTGAATCGCAAGGAGGTGAGCATCTCCGGGCGTGTCGACACATTGTGGGAGCCATCGCATCCAAGTATAGCGCAAGTCGGACTCATCGAAGACGAAAGCGGACGAACCCGAGTCACGGTCTGGAAAAACTCGCAAGCGCCGTGGATGGAGGAAGGCGAGCAAGTGTGCATCCGCGGGGCGGCCCGGAACTGGTACGAAGGACGTGTCTCCCTCGCCGTGACCGGGTGGACGACCATCCAGTTCCCTGAGCGCGGTCGTTGGTGGGAATAGCCCGAGTACGCCCCCCTTTTTTGCTGGTGTGGTGCGGTCACCGCCACCTCCCACCACCTCCACGGTCCGGGCCGCTCACGACCCACGGGCCGTTCGCGGCCGGGCTTTCGCCACAGCAGTCAGACTTGGTTCCCCACCACGACGTGTTTATTCTGCCCTCAATTGGTGAGGGCCTCTTCGAGAGACCGGTTCACGGAGTCCCTCGTGAGTATCATGGCAACGAGCGAGATTTACGAGACGGCGTTCGACGAGGACGTACAGAACGATACAACGAATCAATGCCCGGAGTGTGACGGACGGGTCGCCACGAACGTCGCAGAGACCGTCTGTGAGAAGTGTGGACTCGTTCTTGAGGACGAACGTATCGACCACGGGCCGGAGTGGCGGTCGTTCAGTGACGACGAGCAGAACCGAGAGCGTACAGGTGCGCCGCTGACGGCGACGCGCCACGACCGCGGCCTCTCGACGGAAATCGGGCGTGGGACCGACGCAAACGGAAATCAGCTCTCCGGGCGAAAGCGACGGCAACTCGGTCGACTCCGTCGGGAGCAGTCCCGCGGGCGATTCCAGTCGAAGGCCGAGCGCAACCTCGCACACGGCCTTGGGGAGGTCCGCCGAATCAGTAGTGGGCTCGACCTCACCGAGACGATTCGTGACCAAGCATGCCAACTCTTCCGGAGCGCCCAGAACGAAGACCTCCTTCGGGGCCACTCAATCGAAGCGATGGCGGCGGCAAGCGTCCACGGCGCATGTCGATGTAACGGCCTCTCGCGAACACTCGAGGAGATCACCGAGCCAGCGCGCGTTGAGCAGGCCCGAGTGAGGACTGCGTATCAGACGTTGAATACGGAACTCGGCCTTCCAGCCCAACCGGTGAGGCCGAGTGGATTCATTCCCCAGTTAGCCTCCGAGCTTGATATCCCTGAACAGATTCGGCATCGTGCCCGGCAGTTAGCAGACCAAGCAGAATCAGCAGGTGCCGTTTCAGGCGTTGATCCGACAGGATTCGCCGCCGCATGTATATACAAAGCGGGATGTGACGCAGGCCGCTTGATGGTCCAATCAGAAGTTGCATGGGCCGCGAATGTCTCGACGGTGACCATCCGCACTCATCGAGATACATTGGACGAACTCGCTGTATGAAGGCGCGTGTTCCCCTCATTCGTAGTTCTGGCTCTGTTGAAATACTTCTGGTGCCACAGTAGCTGACGTGAGTAGTTCGTAGTGCGTAGATACCGTTGTGAGTCTTACTAGATACGGTAGACATTCTCGGACTGTGCAAGATACAAGGCGAGAATGTGGTACGAACGGGGGTTAGTCTGAGGGAGAGTGAGTGGTAAGTACAAGCCGGGCACGTATCAACTAAAATTCTCAGATTGGCACACAGTCACCGCAGTAGACAGACTTAAGCCGAACGCGGAAATGTTGCTAATCATGCCTATTCGAAATACGGCATGTCCGTGTTGCGGTAAAGAAGCCATAGTAAATGTCCCCGATCAGGATACGGTAATTCAAAAGGTCAAGTGTGGAAATAGATCGGGACGCGATACGCAAGCAGCCTGTCAGAATTGTGATGAGCAATTTAGCGCATACTACGGATGACAATCTTAATTATTGTTTGATTTGATTCAACCTATATATAAGCACAGTTATTGGCTGGTTCTGGATTTATTCGGAGAAGGTAACGAAGTTCTTATGCTACATTCACTCTCTTCAGCACGCTGTTCCTGACAGTCTCTGATCAGATTGGCTCCCGACGTGAAACATCGTTCCTCTATATTGCGCACAGGCAATTTTATTCTATCAGGAGTAGAGAATTCAAAAAGGCTGTAGTTTTCAATAGGTGTTGACCCGGGGCTATCGCTTAAATACGAAGACGAGGCAGTACTCCATTACTTGATGACTCAGCGGGACTCAGACCACGAAGAACTTCGGCCACTCGGCGAAGCAACGCATATCCCCGACGACAAACTCTCCAATAGTAGTGACGAGGAGTTGAGCCAACAGCGACTAGATGCAGTCGCTACAAGATATCCAAACGAGACGACAGCAACGGAGAGCGAGTGTTCTTCCTGTGGAGCAACTATTCCTTCGAGTCGAACCAAATGTCGGTTCTGTCTGGTGAACCACCTCAATAGCTCTGACGTGGAACAGTCTACGTCAGACACTGAGTGGACACTGCTTCACGTTGTTCATTTCGTCGTGGAAGCATCGACGTTCGACAGCGCCGTCGCAAAAGGTACTGCAGCCGCGGGCCTCCTTGTGAAGACCGACAGAGACTCCGCGGTCAACGACTGCCAACCAATCTCCGAGTTCGACGAAAAGCCTGCATCACAACTTGCCAGCAAATGGCCTTCGCTTCCCGAAGCAGTACGGATTACGTCCAACTCAGGGAGACAGCTACTCAAGACTGCCCGTGAACTGACGGAGTGGCAGGACACAACGCAGTCACGTCACAACGGCGAACATGCGACGTTCCTCTACGACGAAAGCGGACGTGGCGTTCGCGACAAAAATCGTCTTATGGCGCTTCTTGAGGACGCAGACAACATGTGGCTAGTCCCCGCGATTGTACTCCAGCAATCTATCGAGGAGACCACAACTGACAGCCACCAACGCGAGCGACCAACTAGGAGGCACCTCGAGTGTCGTGAGTGCGACCGTGGTACGAGGCACCGATTCCTCAACTTCGAGACCGTTCCAGACGATGAGTGGAGTGGTCACCCGATGTGGGAGTGTCACGTCTGCGGAATGCCTCGATACGGGCCAGAATCCAAAGTGGGCAAGTAGGCGAGATGGTAATCTTAGCAGTAGTTAGTAGTACGGTTTCTTTGTTCAATTTGTAGTCCGTAACTGTCTCAGTAGTTTTGCTCAATACATGGTGAACCGTTAGTGTTGCGCAAATTATATTTTTGGGGGGCATATATTGCGGATATGTCCCTCACTAGCAGTCAAGTAGACGAGATTGAACACTGGACGGGGAGACTCTTGGCGATTGCTGGCGTCCTGATACTTATTGAAGCTGCCAGCGGTGCCATTAGTGAGAGTTTACGGGAGGTTCCGTTTGCATGGCTTCTCACGTCAATTCCGTTCGGAATCGGCTTTGTCTTACTCCCGCTTGTGCTGCTTAGGTCGTATCAGTACCTCTCGGACCGTACACCGACATCGGCTGTCGTCGGGGTTGCCCTCGTGGCGGCACTTCCGGTTGGGACCGTCGTCATAGTAGCGTGGGCTGTCGCGGCTGACGCCAGTGGTATCGTCCCCGACGTAACCGTCCTGCCGGTCAGAATCGATACTGTCTTCTTCACGCTCTTGGCCGTCTTCGCGGGTGGCATTGCGACGTTCGGACTCTCTTTGCTTCGGTACGACCGAACCCGACTGCTCGGTGGGGCGTTACTGATGTTTGGATCGGCCTGGAGCCTCCCGCTGGTCGTCGTGGGACTATCGGGAGTGTATCCAGGGTGGCTTTCGCCTCTTTTCGTCGCCTCAGTGGCAACAACAATGATAGCAATCGGCTACTGCTTCCCACTAGTCGAACCCGAGAGTCAATGAGAACAGACGTTGTGCTGTACTTATCCGCTAAATTTTGCACGCCGTTTGTGACAAATTCTATAGACAGATCAGTCGTTTTATACGTCGCTTCCCTAAATCGAGCGTCGATTGCATAGGCGATTCTGAGTAAAGAAATTATGCTACCCTCTACTGTTAACCAACGAACGAGCACGAATTTCAGCGTTTGTTGGTTAACTCCAGTCCAATCCACAACTCCTTCCTGATTGGACGATGGCCGCCTGTGTTTTTTCTGCGCCGGCGATGAGTGCCGGCGCACCAAGCAGTAGCGTAGAATAGAGTCGTGTGCGTCGGCAGACCGAAGTGAGAACCAATGCATATGGTCATTTACTCGCTGGTAGAGGCATCGACACGAGACGAAGCACTCGCAACTGGAAAGACGGTATTCGACCAACTTGTCGGGGCTAACCCACACGCAGATGTGGTGTTTGACTATTACGTGACGTTCGACGAGTCGGGCACGTCAGTCGCAGGTAAAGCCCGGTGGGGTGACCTGCCAGTAGTAGCTCCCGTCAAGTCCGACGATGGGCAAGAACTGTTGGAGCGTGGGTGGGAGGCGACAAAGAGCGAGTTTGAGCGAAATCTTGACCGCGTCCGGGATGCGCTTGAGGAACTGAGCGACGAGGAGATTATGCGTGACGACGGGCTCTCTCGGCATGCGTTCCACCAAGTCGGCGCGTACGAGGGGCCGACTATCTTCCTGTACGACGAACACGGGAGCGGCATTCGGCATCGAGACCACCTCGACCGTATCCTCGAGGAGAGCGAGAATCTCTGGATTGTCCCAGCAGACGTTCACTACTGAGCGCCCGAGCCAGCCAAGGAACATGACGGAGTGGACGGGATTTTAGGCTTAAATTGTATGAGTAAACTAGGAGTAATATATTTCCAGTACAGTAGATATATGTTCGAGCAGAGCGTAGATACGAGTATGTCCGACGACCCCACCCAAAACGACACCCAGAATCACGCGTCGATGACGCGTGGCGAACGAATCCGCGCGGCTGCGCGGACGCTCCAGACACCGCGTACTGCCTCGTGGATCGCCGACGAGACAGACGCGTCGGTGAAAACAGCCCAGAAATATCTCAACCAACTCGTCGAGGACAACGTGCTCCGGAAGATCGAGCAGGGCGACCAGACGCTCTACTGCGTCGACCAACTCATGGCGACCTACCGTGAAGTCGCTGCGCTTCAACGCGAACACGACCGCGAAGCACTCACGACCTCACTCGAATCGATGCGCACCAAAATCAGGGACTGGAAGACCACCTACGATGTCGAGACGCCGGGTGAACTCCGGGCGAGTATCGCCGACCTCGACAACTCCGAGGAGATCGAAGAACGACGGGAGGTTGCCAGCGAGTGGGAGCATCTCAAAGAGCGCATCCCGGTCGTCCGGGCAGCACTCAACGAATACGACTGGGCGAACGAGCGTGACGCCCTCCCTGCCTAATACAGATGGGGCTACCAGGAACGACAAGCAGTTCAGTGTACGAGGGGCTGAAGGACGTCCTGCAACGACACCCGGCCACCACGACGGTTGCCTACAAACCGGATAGCATCGTCAGGCAGTTTCTACAGGCAGAAATCGACCCCAGCCGTGTTGTACCACCAACGGGCCCGGAACCGCCAACACTCGACATCGAGTGGCGGTTCGTCGAGGAAGAACCGTACTATCGCATCCACTACGCTGATTCGAATACAGGGTTCAATTGTGGGTGGCATCGCGACCACGACCATCAGGATCTCGGGCCAGTCCACTTCCAGTACGAACACCCCGTTGCGGACGAACGTGACCACAAGCCTGCCGAATTCGAGAAGACACTTCCACCAGAGATCCTCTGGACAGCACTTGACCGACTGTTTGAGAAGAAAATCCCGACACTAGCCGATGAAGGCTGACACGAAATAGTTTCATCACCGGCGAAGTGACATTCGACGAGTCTGGCACACCAGTCGCTAGCAAAGCCTGCTGGGACGACCCTCCAATTGCAACAACGACGGAATACGATGACAGGTATATCCGGCACGCATCGAGAATAGCCTGCCCGTATCACGGAAAGCAACACGTTCTAAATTGTACCAGCAGACATTCATTACTGAGCGCCGGAGCTAGCCAAGGAATGTGACGGTGTGACCGCAGTGAGTTTTTCACCCCCCTAAGGGGTGCGGGGGAACTCGAAGTAGTCCCTCGAATTGAACCATGAGTGGAACAACTGACTCGAAATCACTCGAACAGACACGGCCAAACCCGAAACAGGATGTCGTCTACGTCGGCTACCGGCGGCGCGGACGTGCTATTGTAGAAAAACAGCCCGGTCAAGAACAGATGACACCAGAGCAGAGTCTGGAACTGGCGAATCACAGTCCCTCGGGCTTCAGCTGGGGATACAGTGGGAGTGGCCCGGCGCAACTTGCGCTTGCGCTCCTACTGGACTACACCGACGATGAAGACGTTGCGCTAGCCCACTACATTGGGTTCAAAACCCGGGTCGTGAGCCAGTTGGACTGCTCTCATCCTGAAGGGTACTGGCGACTCACCGGCACTGACATCGAAAACGCCCTCCGTGAACTGTCCGACGAAGCCGTCGCATCGTCCAACTAAACCCAAGTAATACAGCTACACCATGTCAGAACACAACTCGTCTTCTCGTGCAGCGACCAAATCGAAAGCAACCAATGACGAATCGTCACCGACAGAGCACATCGAGCGGAGCGACGTCGGTGTCTCGCTCACGGTGAAACTCAAGCGAGGGACTGGTACACGAGATGAAGACCAGATCAAGGCGAAGGTGAAGGCGAAAACGCTTGACGACGCCCGTGAAGATATGGACGTACTTCGAGCGTACATTCGTAATCTCGCCGAGGAGGCTCGCCAGATTCAACCGGCGGAATGAGATGAACGCAAACGGATTAAACGAGGGTTCGGGACTCGAATAGAGACGACATCCGGAGCAGTTTTTCAACCCCGAAAGGGTGCGGGGATAGCAGTCCCTGTCCGAGAAACATGGCAACACTCCAAGCAGCAACAACGTCGAACGGCGTCACCGTCACCGATGCACAGGCAGTTCGAGAACTCTGCGAATCATACTGTTTCGGAATGCTCGAATGGGAGGTCAACGACAACGACCGACTCTCAATCTGGGGCTACGACGCATTCGAGATCTATGGGCGTCGAGAAAACGGCCTGCCCGACTACGAAGCAGGGCAGCGGACCCACGAGTTCCTTCGAGCACTCGCAGCGTACGTCGAGGAGGGCGACGAACTCGATATTCAAACGGCCGGATTCACCAAATGTCGGTTCCCGGTACTTGCCGCTCGATACGTTGTCCGGCGTGGCGACGTCCTGCGAGCAGACCTTCGGGCTCTTGAGCCAGTTGAGAACTGAATGCTAGTACTAAACTCGTTTGCAGCGAATGTCGGAGGAGAGGTTTCGTGAGTGACCCAAACACTAATTCACGTTCGGCGTCAACGTTGTCAACAAGGATGTCGCATCAGGTCCGACTCAACGACGACCTCTACGAGCGCATCAAAGCAAACAAGCAGGAGGGAGAGTCGTTTAGCGACGCCATCGAGCGCCTTATCAACGACCGTTCGCTTCGTGACCTTCAGGACATCTTCGATGATGAGCAGGTAGACGAGATGCGGGACGCAATCGAAACAGCAGATGAAGAGGACGTAGCCGAGGTCCGTGAAATCGGCGAACGCTTCGAATGATCGTCGACACGATCTTCGTGCTGGACGTCATCGACGGTGTGGAGGAGGCCATCGAGAAAGAACGAGAACTCGAAGCCGCAGGTGTCCCCCTCGTCATTCCCGCGATGACCCTGCTCGAACTCTACATCGGCGTGGGGAAAGTCACAAACTCGGCACGGGAACGCCAGCAAGTCGAAGCGATTTTCGACATCTACCCGCTCGTGGAGATGTCACCGAGTATCTCCCGTCGTGCTGGTCGACTGCTCGGCGAGCAAATGAACACAGGCGATGGCGATGGACCGGGCATCGGGAAAGGTGATGCCGCAATTGCAGCGACAGCACTCGAACGCGACGAGCCGATTTTGACGGCCGACTCACATTTCGAAACGATCGACGGCGTCGAGGTCGAAACGTATCGATGACGGCGATTGGCTAGCGTTTTCCAAATGTAGTAGCATCCTGGCTGGGCAAACGAAAGTCTCCTCGGGAGCAGAGATGAGGAGACAAGCAGTATTCTCCGTTTTCCAAAGTGGACTCTAAGTAGTCGTGTTGATACAGCAGGGTTATTTTCTGCCCCCGAAGGGTGCGGGGCACTCGACTTCCCGGTGCCTCACGACCAGCATGACAACGCCACTCGCAAACCTAGAAACGACGAGTAGAGTCCGAAAACGAGCACAGTACGAAGCCCTCGAATTCGAACTTCAAAACGGTGATGTGCGCGTGCGGAATGGGAGCTACGCCGACCCGGAGAATCACGAATACACCGTTTGCATCGAGGACGACCTACCGACTGCGTGTACGTGCCCGGCAGACGCGAAATACAGCGAGGCGTGTAAACACCGTGTTGCTGTTGCGCTCCGCCGGCCTATTCTCGACGCCGTCCGCCACCACCAACTCCTCGCCGACGGTGGCGAGACTGTCCAGCCCTCAAACCAAGTGCGCGACCATAAGGAGAACTCAGAAGAACAACCGGAGATAGATGAATCGGACTGTGACTGTGCGGACTTCTCCAGCGATTTCCCGTGCTGGGAGTGCTACCGGACCGGACGACGTGACCTCCCCGAATAGCACTCTGTACCTCAAGACGACCCCTGCTACGTTCTGCCACGCTGCATCGAAGCACAACAACCAGCAATAGATTCCGAATCCTATGACTTCTCCCGAAAACACGAATGACGACGCTTCGCTCGCACGACTAACCATCGCAGTTACGAACACCAACCTTCCAGAAGACGAAGCCGAACAGCAGGCCCTCTGTGAGTCACTCGAAACAGCTGTTGGAACTGTCCCCAACGAGACGCTCAGCGACGCCACGACAGACATCCAGGTGATGCTCGGGGATACGTACACCTCGGTCAGTCCCATCTGTCCAGCGTGCGATAGCGCGCTCACGCTCAACGGTATCCATCTCCGCGAGGGTGCAAATGCGTACGCGGTCGCTCGATGTTCAGCCGACTGTGGCTGGACCGGTGACGGCGTGTACAAACTCGTCGATCTCGATAGAAGTGTCGGCGATCACTACGAAAGCGAGGTCCTCGCTGGAGAGATTCGGCCGGAGCGCCAGCGGTACACCGACCGTGACTGCTAGTCCGGTCGCGCTCTTTCATCCGTACCTCGAAACACGTCTCATGTAGTCTACCGGCTTAGAGTCCAAAAAATTGCTCTCGGTTGTTTTTTCGTCGTCTCCGACAGGAGCGGAGGCGACAACAAGTGAGCAACGTCATAGACGACGAATCGAATGGACTCTCACCAGAACAACGACTTGAGCCGCGAAACATCCGGCTCATCGATCCAAGCATTGCGACGATAGACGACATGGACACGCTCCGTGCCTGTGTCGCCTACGAGAATACTCACCAAAATCGCATCCAAATTCTCCGACGGCTCAAGCGGCGTGCAGAAGAAATTCGCGCGGAATAGTCGTCAGTAGTTGGTGACACAATTGATTCTGCGCCATAAGGGTTGGGATATTAAGCTGTAGTGAAAAGTGACAATAACCTCCAGGGACTAATAATAAATACAAATAAAAGGATCTTTAGTCGCGGGCGGACTCGCCGCCGTCATCCGATACTTACGTCTCATAGACCAATACCGAGTCGTTATGGCGAAAGCAGCTATCGTGATTCTGGCCGGTACCGAATCGCACGCCGACAACGGTCGCGTCGTCAACGGTCTCGAAGCCGCGAAAGAATTCGCCGAGAACGACGGCGATGAACTCGAACTCATCTTCGACGGCGCAGGGACGCAGTGGATTCCCGAACTCGAAGACGAAGACCACGACTACCATGACCTCTACGCGTCGGTCAGCGAGAGCGCATCGGCTTGCGATTACTGCGCCGGTGCGTTCGGCGTCGACGATGCGATTCAGGACGCCGGCGTCGTGACGATAGACGAGCACGAGGGCCACCCCAGCATCCGGTCGCTCGTCGACGACGACTACGAAATCATCACGTTCTGACGGGCCGACCGTTCGGGCGTCTCCGATTTCGCTGTATTTCTGCTGAACCGCACGTACTCACTTCGGTTAGCGGTGACTGTGAGTGTCTATTGCTCGTTACGGGGAGTAGAACGCATCGTGACCGTGGTCGTCCTGCCACGCGAACGCGAACAGCCGTTTCGCGGATACAGCTCCAAGGGACCGTCCGTCCGCTGACTCGCCCGTCGCTTCGTCCCACGTGGTTCCGTCGGCCTCGTACGCCCCGCTCTCGGTCTGTTCGAACTCGTAGTCGGGGTTCCGAAACGCGTAGATTCCGTTCTCGGACGCGAACACGACGACACCAGTTCCACCGACGGTGGTCGTCACGACCCCTCCGTTCTCTCTGACCCATGAGAGTGGAAATCCGACCGCGTCGCCGTCGACGATGTCGGTTTAACGCTGCTCCAGATGATGAAGAACGCCGGACGCAATCTCGCGGGTCGTGTTCTCGAACGCGACCCGGAGCGCGTGGCTATACTCGCGGGTAACGGAGAAACGGTGGCGGGGGACTCGCCTGTGGACGCCACCTCGCCAATCGGGACGTGTCCGTGTCTGTCGTCCTCGACCGCTCTCCGGATGCCTTAGACGGTGCCGTATCGACCCAGTATCGCATTCTCGAGGGGATGAACGTCTCCGTCACCACCTCGGACGCTTCTGACGTGTGTAGCGAGGCGGACACCGTCGTCGATTCGCTCATCGGGTACGGTCTGCAGGGTGCTCCTCGTGGACGGACTCAGGACCTCATCGACCTCTGTAACGATACCGAGACACCTACCGTTTCCCTCGACGTGCCATCGGGACTCGACGCGACGACTGGCGAGCGTCCCGGACTGCTCGTCGAATCGGACGAGATACTCACGCTGGCACTTCCGAAGACCGGCCTTCGCGAAATCGAGAGTCGGCTCTACCTCGGAGATATCAGTATCCCGCGTATCGTGTACGACCGAGTGGGTATCGAGTACGAAACACCGTTCAGAGAGTCCTACTGCGTGGCGGTAGAACGGTAAGCGTTGTCCTCCATCGCACTTCGTAACCTGCGATACGTTACAGCTGTCGACCGTGACTCACGAGGAGATGACGGAGCCTATACCATCACCGCGCGCGACACAGGTGTTATCACCGGCGGTGTCAACGCTGTCGACGCCGTCCTTGGCCTCGACGGTGTGAAGCAGACGTTCGCGACCCACTTCAACGACACCTTCAATCGCGGGCGACTACAGCGCGCGACCCGGTGGCAGGCGTCCCGGCCGCGGTGTTCCGGGACAGACGGACCGACTCGAGGCAACTGACTCGCGAGGAGGAGTGTACCCCTCCTCCTTTCGGGGAGTAATCTATTCTGAGTGTGAGACCGCACGACCGAATTCGGTATCACTCCTCCCGACGAGTGACTTCTTCACGGGGGAGTCGGAGCGATAGCGATGGAGCGACGTTCTCGCGAGGAAAGGGCGGACGGCGCTGGGAACTAACTATCCCGTGCGGGCACGTCGCCGAGGGCCGCGAGACTGTCCATGTTACTGGCTGTAAAGAACACGGCTCCGTCGACCAGTATCGGCGGTACGATCACGTTGGGGGACCGGTCGAACGCGTGGTGCCAGCGCATCTCTCCCGAGTCGCGATCGAGCGCGCTGATCGTCTTCTTGCCGGGTGAGTATTCGGGGTCGTCGATCGGGAACACGACCGTTTCGGTTCCGACACAGATTCCCGGGTCGTACACCGGAGCGTCGCGGCGCCATCGTTCCGTTCCGGTTTCGCTGTCGACTGCGACGGCACCGGACGCGCTAGTGACGAACACGGTACCGTCGTCGGCCGCAACCGTGTGAGCGATTGCATCTTCGCCCTCGCCGAACGAGTGGAGTTCGCGGTGGCGGTCGCCGGTTTCCCTGTCGTAGGCGACGAGCGTTCGGTCGTCGGCGACGAACACCCCTTCTTGGGTCGCGACGGGCGCGGCGGACTCGGGTCCGGAGGTGAGTTCGCTCCGCCAGCGCTCCGCGCCGTCCTCCAGCGAGAGGGCAACGAGGGACGGCGCTCCATCGACGTTTCCTACCGCGAACACGCGCCCGTCGTACACTGCAGGCGCATGGACGAGTGGGCGTATCGTGTCGGTTTCCCAGCGTTTCTTCCCGTTCGCTGCTCCGAACGCCTCGATACCGCTTTCGGACGCGACCAGTACGGTCCCGGTGGCTTCGTCTGCGACGAGCAGTTCCGATAATTCGAGACCGTTCGTCGTTTCGGTCCAGATTCGCTCGCCCGTTTCGGGATCGAGCGCGACGAGTTCCGTGTCGTATGCCACGATACATCTCTCGTCGACGACGACAGTCCCGTTGGCCCCGCTGGCGTCGAGGGTGGTTCGCCACTGTTCGGTGCCGTCCTGTGCGTCGAGTGCGATTGCACTCCCGTCGTGGCTGGGGTCGAAGTTCGTCGTGTACACTGTTCCGTCGGAAACCGCAGGCTGCCAGCGTGTGAAGGTCTCCGACGTCCATGCCAGGTTCCCCTGCGATGGAGCGGATACGTCTGTTGCGAACGTGTTCGCCGCGTCGGCTCCGTACTGTGTCCACGCTCCCGTGGGAACGTCCGGCAGGGGGGTGTCCGAGTCTGACGACGGGAGCATCGACAGACACCCCGAGAGTGTACTTGCGCCGACGGCCGCTGTCGACAGGAACGTTCTCCGCTTCATATCCGAGATTAGAATGTTAATTTCATAACTCTTTCTTCCGAGATGACGGTCGTCCGGCGACCTGAGCCGTCGCCGCATCGGGTTGTTCACCAAGAAATAGTGCGGGCGGCCACTGTCCGTTACCGATATGCCGGTCGTGGTTACAGCTGGTTGATCGCTCCGCGAGAGTACGCCCCGATGAACCACATGCACGCGTACGCCGAATTTTCGACGAACTCGTCCCAGTCGTCTCGGTTGTTGGGGCCGTTGTTCACGATCGTCTCGTAGACCTGATCGGAGTAGTTCGTCGAATCACTTGCTATTGTCTTGCAAGCCTCTTTCATCGAACCATCCCACTGCGGGCTGCTCGCTCCCCGCTCGAACTCTTCGACGAGGTCCTTCGAGGTATCGTTGGCGTTGTCCCAGTTGTCCTCTATGAACGACTTGTACGCGTGATGAATCGTACCCTGTCTGCCCTCTGCGCTGCCGACCCCTGCAGCACTCGCGAAGGCCGCAGTACCGCCAATCGTCTTCAACACGCTTCGCCTCGAGGTCCTGTAGTTCCGAATAGCCGCTAATTTCCACGTCAGTTAGACATGTTTTTACAGTAACGAAAAAAGATACCCGTATGAACGACGCGTCACGGTTTGCCCTGTCCGTACTTATCGGTGCCCTCGCCTTTGTGTACACAATCGTAACTACTGGAACACTACTATTTTCTATCGGGGTGGGAGTCATAATCATAAATGGGTCTATCGTAATATTGCGCCCAGAGGTTTGGAATTGGCTACTTTACGGAGGAACAGCCAGAAACGAAGGCCAATTTGTCATCACTACTATGACATCTGTCTTCCTGATACTCGAATTCACTAACAATAGCGCTGAGTTCGGAACAATACACATCCTCACAGTAGTCGTCGCCCTCACCGTCGGCGTCTCATCAGGACTACACAACCAACAACACAAAGAGTAAGCCCAAGACTATCTCCAACGAACACGCCGAACACCAATCTCATACCCCACCAATTAATCCATCCCCTCCTCTGTATTCAGCACGGAGCGTCCGTGTATTTCCGGAATTCTTCCCTGGAAGGGCTGGTACAAGCATGCCTAAATAGCGGCAAAACACCAACTCTAATGGCGATGACACGCCGGGAAGTTGCGAATTGTTAAGGGTTTAGAGTATGATTCAGCAGACGATGACTCGTCTTCTCCGCGGAAGTATCATTCTCCTGTTGGCGGGACTCTGTTTTAGCGGACTATTTTTAGCGGGGGCGCTACCAGGCACTTCCGATACGTCGACCCCACAAGACCGTCCAGTGTTCATCAATTTTACTAATAGCGCGGATACGAGCCACACGCTCGAACTTTGGGTCGGTGAAGGGACAGAGATCAATGACATCCAAGTACATCGCAGTACTGGTGGTGACTACAACACGACCGAGGGGACTGCTGGTATCAGTTCGAGTCATCCCGGCGACTATCACACGGTGATGTCCCTTTCGTTTCCTAGTGAGGTCCAACTCTACGGACGGTACACGTTGGACCCCGGTACGACACGCACTTGGACGATGGCCGAGCCGTACGGCCAGACCGTCTTCGTAATCGTCGTCTACACTGACGACCACGTCAAGATCTGGAAGAGTGTCTCCTGTGACAACGGCCTCCTCTACGGTTTCAAAACCGAAGTAACGTCCTACGGAGCGCCCGGCGCGTACACCTGCCTGTAGACTATGTATTCACGACGAACACTCGTTGCATCCGGCCTCGCGCTCTTGGGTGCGGGCTGTAGTTCACTTCCATTCGGGGGTTCGAGGGATGAACAGGACCTCTGTGAGTACGGGGCCGTCGCTGAACCCTTCGACCCCGTGACGGACCTTCTGCCCACGTACAACCGATTTCAGCGGACACTCGCTCACCGAGCAAGTCGCCATGGGAGTACGACTGCTTCCTACGGGCCTCGCCCACTCAAACAGGCCTCGTACGTGGAGTTCGATAACTCGTATTACTACGTCGAACTTGCCAACAGCTACACCGCTGAACTACCGGCACTCGTACTCAGCGTCACGTGGAACCCCCGTCAAACGCCATCACCGAACGCTACGGTGTTATCGTTCCCGGACCTCCCCGAATCCGACCAATTAGCATTGCGGTCCACCGTCTACGGCGGTCTCTACAAACCCCAAGTCTATCCGGAGACGATACTCGATTTTTCCGCGTCTCCAGTTCCATACCGGGACGGGACCGCTGAGTCAACGTTTGTGGACGAGGGCGAGTTGTGGGTTCGCTGGGAGGGGAGGGCCTACGAGGTGACGGCCCACCGAACAACCACGATGGAGAAACTCGTACACGAATACACTGCTGAACGGGTGGCAGAAAGTGCCGAGTCATTCCGTGAGTTGATTGCCGACCGCCACATCATCCGAATTGAGCCCCCCACACCCGAAGAGCAAGCCATTCTGGACGCGGCGGTGACCGACGGCTATCACGAAACAACCCAGTCTCCTTCCCGCGCATGGCACCGGCTCCTGGAGCGACTTCGGGAGACCGCCTTTCCTGAAGCCCACTACACGTGGTACGTCGACTACGACGGGGAGTGGTATACCCTCTCTCTCAGTTCGGACGAGTCGTGCACGAATTAAGGTGGCTCGGAACTCTACACCGTCGTCACTCTGGTACAATGATTGGCTGATAAGTGCTTGCAGAAGGCGTCTGTAGTCTTGCCTTTCACCGTACACGGGGAACTCCTCGGCGTCGTCCCACGGCATTACCAGCCCCTACTCCTCGTCCCTGTGGGCGTGCTTTCCGTGCAGCTCGGAGTAGTCACCGAGGTCCGCAGTCGTCCACAAGAGCGTGGCCGCATCGTGTTCGGTGACCGCGTCCATAAGCAGGTTCCGCACCTGTTGCTCGCTAGTCGATTCCGGTTGCAGTACGATTCTGTCGTCGATACTGGTGCCTGCGTTCATGATTCGAGGTCGGATTCCACGGTTCCGCCTACGGAATCCCCCGGTTCATCTGAGGGAACGAACGCGCTAAGAGGTTCGTAAAACAAGACCTGCAGTGTAGTGGAAACACGGTTTAAGCGGTCTTAGAATCAAGTACAACTACACCGACCATGCCATTTCACTGACCACGAGTAGAACGACCGCACGGACGCCAACAGGACAGACGAACGCACTACTCCTATCCGGGTCCGAAGGCCGCGATATCGGCTCCTACTGTGGCCAGTGCGTCGGCGGGGTTCGGGTCGCTGTCGGCCAGATGCGTGTACTCGTGTTCCGGGATGCTCGCCAATGCGGTCCTGACGGCCTCGCTATAGGCTTCGACGCCCGGTTCCGTCGGGTCGTCGCCGCCCCAGACGTCTCGGATGACCGTCATCGAATCGATACGCACCTCCAGTCTCCGTGGCTCGTAGCGAGCCAGCAGTTCGGAGAGGCCGAGCCGGAGGGCGACGTACTCGGCGGTGTTGTTGCCCGTCCGGGAGCCGACGGGGCGGCCGAGACGAGCGAGTTCGTCCTCCGTTGCGTCCATGATGACCGCGCCCGCACCTGCGGGACCGGGATTGCCCCGCGAGCTACCGTCGACGTAGAGGACGAAGGTGTCGCTCGTCGACTCGGCGACGGGTGGCTGGGTGACCCCCGACGCCAGCAGGTCTTCGAGCGCCTGACGCAACTCGTCCGAGGTGGTCGCGGGGTCGAAGAGACCGCCGTAGCCGGGGACGGCGTCGTCGATGGCGTCGGTAGCGGCCGCCATCTCGTAACCGACGCCCGCGAGTACCTCGTCGACGAGCGCAGCGAGCGGCGAGAGGTGTTCGGCCGGAAGCGGGTCGTCGGTCACGCCACGTCCTCCTTCGGAATTCGGTTCCGCGTTCTCACACCGTCGCTCGCGGCTGTCCTCTTTGGCTGGTCGCACCACTGCATACGGGTCCTCGGTGGTCGAGCGGCATAATCCCTTCAGGTGGTACCGGTGGCCGGTCGTTTCGAATCGGTCGGTCCCGCGGGGTCCTCAGCGGCTGATACACGGGCAGATCTATGGCATTCGGTCTGGCTGTCGTCAGCGACGGTTCGGGTCTCCGACGTCGTTGTTCGAGTCTTCGCCGACCGTCTCTTGGACCTTCTCGATGCCTCGTTTGGCCTTCTCTTCGCTCACGCTGGTTCGCTTGCTGACCTGCTTCGCTATCTTGTCCTCGTGACCCTCGACGAGTCCGAGTAGCCGCCGGAGCTTCTGCATCAGGCCCATTATCTCTGCGTTTCGCCCGGGTACCCGAAAATGTGGTGGCCGTCGGTCAACGGAACGGTTGCACAGTCTACAGCGGTGCTAATGCAAGTCGAGTCACGGGACGAGTCTGACGCACTGCAACGTCTCAGATGTGAACTCGACGAACCGGGACCCTTTCGACGTAAACTGACTGAGAACTGCCGGACGTACTCTGAGACTCGTTGCACGACGACTAGCCCCGCGCTTGGCGACGACCGCGGGACAGTTCAGCGCTCGCTTTCGACTACCTTCGCAGCGGTCAGGACGGGGTCCCACGTCGTATTGAACGGCGGTGCGTACGCGAGATCGTAGTTTGAGAGTTCGTCGACGGTGATGCCTTCGGTCACTGCACCGACGAGCGCGTGGCTTCGGTAGACGGCACCCTCACCGTACTCGGAGACGAGACTGCCGCCGAGTACGCGACCGGACGGCCGATCGACGGTGAGCGTTACTTGCACGGTCCCACCTTCGGGATAGTAGCCAGCGCGAGATTTCGCCTCGATGGTCTCGGTCATCGGTTCGAAGCCGACCGCACGGGCCTCCTCGTGATTCAGAACCCCGGTCCGAGCGGCCTCCATCTCGAACGCCTTGACTGCCGCTGTCCCTGCGGTACCGCCGCCCTCCGTCGGTTCTCCTGCGACAGTCTGTCCGATTGCCCGGCCGTGGCGGTTGGCGGTCAACGCCAAGGGCACGTACGCTGGCTCGCCCGTGACGACGTGTTCGGTCTCCGCACAGTCGCCTGCCGCGTACACGTCCGGGAGGTTCGTCTCTCGGTACGTGTCGGTCGCGATGGCCCCCGTTTCGCCTAATTGAACGCCCGCGTCCTCGGCGAGGGCTGTTCGCGGGCGGACGCCGGTCCCGACGAGTACCATTTCGACAGGGACGCGTACGTCGTCGGTGACGACCGCTTCGACCCTGTCGTCGCCCGCGAGCGTCTCTACTTCCGCCCCGAGGTAGACCGCAACGTCTCGGTCGGCGAGGTGGTCGAGGACAGTCTCACTCGTGGCCTCGCTGAACTGCTTCAGAATACGGTCGCCGCGCTGGAAGAGGTGGACCTCGAATCCGTTGGCCGCGAGCGCTTCCGCCATCTCGATACCGATGTATCCACCACCGACGATGCCGACAGGTCCGGTACACGTTTCGAGGAACTGGCACGCAGGTCCCCTGTCGGGTTGCTGCAGATTGCCGTCGGCACGCGCCCGCCCCACGTAGTCACGGAGGTCTTTCCCGTCTGACATCGACCCGAGCGTGTAGACGCCCGTGTGGTCTACCCCGTCGATCGGCGGCGTTATTGCCTCTGCGCCCGTCGCAACGAGTAGGTGATCGTACTCCTGTCTCACCGCTCCATCGTCACTCCGTGCTGTGACGACCCGCTTCGAGGGGTCGATATCGACGACTTCGTGTCCGGTTCGGAGATCGATATCCCGTTCCTGACGGAACTCCTCGGGCGTGACCGAGACGAGATCTTCGAGGGAGTCGATCTCACCTTTGATATAATACGGGAGTCCGCAGGCGCCGTACGAAACCCACTCCCCCTGTTCGAAGACGACGACGTCGAGATCCGGGTCGTCCCGTTTCGCTTTACTGGCCGCTGACATTCCGGCGGCATCGCCGCCGACGACGACGAACGTTGGCACAGAACATGAATCGGGCGGCCGAATCATAAAGATGGGTCGGGCGTGCAGTTCGACTTCACACGGACCGGCGCGCGTCACCGCGATGAACCATTCACGTAGCAGGACGCTCGTGGAGTGAACGCATTTTACACCTCGCGAACATATTTTCAGGAGATTCCGGCGCGGACGGATACCGACAGCTTTCACCGCGCTCCGACTGTCTTACTCCACGTTCGACAGAGCTTCTGTCACAGCCTTCCGTGGTATATGTCTGTATCTAGTGGATGTGGCGAGCGTCTATAACAGGCGCCCGTTACAGACATCTGTTACAGATATGAGTGGCGGATTTCAATGACGATGTTCCGTGACAGTGTTCTATACCAGGTGACCTGCGCCAACTCAGTGTACACTCACCGAATACAGCACTGTGTTACAGCCTTCCGTGGTATATGTCTGTATTTACTGCATGTGGCGAGCGTCTATAACAGACGTCCGTTACAGGTGTCTGTTACAGAATTGAGTACCGAATTCCAATGACGATGTTCCGTGACAGTGTTCTCTACCAGACGACGTGCGTCAGTTTAGTGGACACTCACCGAATACAGAACTGTGTCACAGACTTCTGTAATAGGTGCCTGTAATAGATGTCTGTACTAGATGGTTTTAATTCCGTGAGGGCTACTACAATCGCCATACGTGGCGGGTTACAGAGGTCTATTACAGATGTATATGACAGAAAAGTATTACAGATATCTGCCCCGGTCGTCTGACACAGATTTATAGTACAGTGGGAGAAATCCGGCGGCATATGATAACGACTGTAATCTACTCCGAGTCGGGCGGGACGTACAAGACGACGATGACGGCTAACCTCGCCGTCGCGTTGGAGCGAATGGGTCAAAATACCCTCGTGATAGATCTCGACCCCCAAGAGGGGAACCTGACGAGTCTGTTCGACGCTGGCGAACACCGAAGCGAACGGGATGCGGACAATCTTGTCAAGCACATCCTCGACATGCCGGACGGTGACTTCGACGACTTGATCGAGACGACGGCCGAAGGCGTCGATATCGTCCCGAGCCACGACATGCTCGGGGACTTCACCTCGAATCTGGAGCAGAAGATATCCTACGAAACCGGCATGCAGAACATGAGTCGCGACGAGTACCCCCGGTTCGAACTCCTCCACGAGTTACTCTGGGAGAAACAGGAACTCCATCAGGAGTACGACGCGGTTCTCATCGACCCCAACGCGCGGGCGGAAGACCTGCTCTACAACGCGATTTTCGCACTGCGGACGCTCGTCGCGCCCGTCAAGCCCGCCGGAAAAGGCAACCTGAGTCTGGAAGGACTCGAAGAACTCGTCGGCAACATGGAGACCCAACTGGACATCGAAATCGGGCTCTCCTGCGTCGTCCCCTCGGGCGTCGGCCAAACGAACGCTCACCGCCAGTACCAGCAGCAGTTCGAGGACACGGAGGCGTTCGCCACGCCAGTTACCATCGGGAACCGGGAGAGCCTCATGGACGCGATGTGGGAGGCGAGGGGGTCGGCGTTCAAAGTCGTCGAAGAGCGTTGGAAGACCTTCGAGCGAGACGGCGAGATGGTGAGTGAACCGAGCCAACGGCGAGTACGCGATAGAGAGATCGAGACGCTGGAGAGACTGTACGAACTCGCCCGATTCGTCGCAGTGGACACGTTCGACACCGACGTCGATCCGGTGTTAGAACTCGACATTCAGGAGTTCGAGAACCGAACCATCGACCTCCGAGAGGACGAGGAAACGGAGGCGACCGCATGAGCAACTTCAAATCCGGCTCCGGAAACCTCGATTTCGGCGGTGACGACGACGAGAACGGCGACGAAGACGACACCACTGCGGAAACGGCAGAGACACGTGAAGAGGAAGACGGCGAGTCCAAATCGACTCCGACCGAACAGTCCGCGTCGACATCGTCGGGCAGGTCCTCGACAACGTCGCCGAGTGGAACGTCGTCGGAGAGCGAGGACAGGTCCGAGCAATCGACGACCGGGCGAGTTTCAGCGCGGGAGTCCGGTGAGTCTGCTGCCTCCGCGGACGAGTATCCGTACTTCGTCCGGCGGAGTAACGTCGGCGACGAACGGGACACGCGTCTCGAGATCCACGTCCGGGACAAGGTCGCCGACCGGGAGGCGGAGTTCCGGGGTGAACTCGCCGACCTGCTCGGAACGAGCGAAGTCTCGAAGACGGACGCACGGGAGTTCGCGCTTCTCGCGGCGTTCCAGAACCCCGAGCGCATCGCCGAGTTGATGGAAGACGAGGGATTCGGCACCCTCGAGTGACCCCCGGAGAGGGGAGGGCCAATGGGACGAGAGCCAGCGCCTCGAACAGTACCGCTCTCTCCCCCGACCGACGCCGAAGCAGTCAGATGCTGGCGGGTCTGAGACTGCCACCGGCGACGATGAAGAACGCGAAGGTTCTCTCGACCCACCGACGGCGCACCACCGCCAGAACTCCGTCGTCACGATAGGAGAACCGCCGTGACGGACGCGGTGACATCAGTACAGTCGTCCGCGAACCTGTTCGTGACAAGAGTTTCGTGACGAGCGTGTCCAGTTCCGTCCACATGACCGGAGAGACACTCGACCTCCGCGACGTGCCGCCGCCGGAACGCCACCCCGAAGGTTTTCGACGCGTTCGACGAACTCGACAGCGGTGAGGCCCTCACGCTCGTCAACGACCACGACCCGAAACCGCTGTACTACCAGATGCAGACCGAAGTCGAGTCGTTCGACGCGGACGAATACGTCGTCGATAAGATCGGACCCGACCAGTTCATCGCCACGCTGCGCAAAGAGTGACAGCGGCCCGATGCGGCGACACGACGCCGTCTGCGACCCTCACGGACAGAATCCGATTTCTATTTCGGCCGTACCCGTGACGTAGTGGAGTCGTCCGACGTACCTCCGTACGTCTGTGCCGACCTGCGCGATACCGAATGTGTCTGCAGGCCTGACCACATCGAGAGACGTGCCGTAGAACGACTCACTCGGCTCGACGACGGCGAGCGCCGTCACCAGCAGGTCGAAAGTGTCGAGAGAATCACCGTCGGCCAGTCGCTCCCGCTGCATTCGGTCGGTGTTCTATGCACTGTAGGGTGCGTTCTGCGGTCGGCTGTCGGTCACTCGTGGTGGATTTCGAGGTACGTCGTGTACTCCTTTCTGAGGAGACCGCTCCGGTTCGTCTCGATTCCCAGAAGTTCGTGACCAGTCTGTGCCGCCAGTTGAGGGTACTCCTGTTTCGCCCGCTTGTCCGTACTTTGAATTCGCAGTATCGCACCGTCTTCGAGGTCCTCCAGTGCGCGCTGGACGCGAGCAATTCCGCTCGCACAGCCGCGTCCCCGATTGTCGACAGTCGTGTCGGGTTCGACGTCCGGACCCGTCTCGGGGACTTCGGACTCAGTCATCGGCTTCGCCCTCCGCCGAACCGCCCGACGGTCGTCCGTTCCCGAGGTCTTCGAGTTCGCAGACGCCGTCGATAGGCGAGCAGGCCCGCCACATCGGGCAGAGCTCGAAGATGACGACCAGTAGACCGATGCACCCGATCTTGGCGAGGACGGCAAGCCCCACAGGATTGCCGAGGTAGTTCCCCACGGAGAACTCGTGTCGGGGGCGGCGTGGCGCGATGGAACGAATAGATCAGCCAGCGAAACTCAACTCCGGGTCGCGGTCGATAGCTCCTGCTCGGCTCTGGAGAACAATATGTTGTTCTCTCGATGGACGTGCATGTGGGTGTCTCGTTCGAGTTCTTCGAGACGGGCGAGCATGTTGCGGTAACTCGGACAGGCGTCGTCCGGGACCGCGTATCCGTCGGTCAACGCCTCGATCTGCTCGAGACGTGCCGCGGTCTCCTCGTGGTCGTCCTCGAAGTCATCTATCTCCTCCCGGAGCGTCGCCGCTTCCGACTCTGTGAGTGGCTCGCCGCGGTCGAGTTTCTCGACGAGCAAAAACGCCTCGTCTTCCTCCTCGGAGATGTGCGTCTGCATCGCCTCGGCGAGGTCGGAGAACTCCTCCCCGACTCGCTGCAGTTCCGGGTGATTCTCCCCGTGGACGCTCACGACCTTCCGAACGAGGTCCTCCAGTGCTGGAAGCTCCTCGCGGAGATACTCGTGGTGTTCGGAGACGATGTAGTCGACGAGGTCCGACATCGTTTCCCAGTCCTGTTTGCCGTCGCTGTCCTTCACTGCCGCCAGTTCGTCACGAACCGCGGACAGTTCGAGTCCCGATCCTGCACACGCGGTTTCGAGGGAGGCGTCTCCCCCACAACAGAAATCGATGTCGAAGGACTCGAAAACGCGGGCGAACTCCGGGTTCTCCTCGACGAGGTCGGCGAGACTCCGTTCCGCATCAATTGTTGTCGTAGTCATTCGAATCACCTCTCCTGTACTCGTACTGTTCTCTCGGGGTGACATAGGAATTCACCCGAACAACTCCGAGGCCGTCACGTCTCCCTCCGAATCCGTAGCTGGGACATCCGGACCCGAACGTTCAAAACGGCGCTTTCGTGGTCTCGGATGTCGAGGAGTCGTTCTCGATAACGTCCGCCTTCCCGATTAGGACTCTGAACTCGCCGGGTTCTTGCTGCCGGTACTCCCATCGGAACTCGCTCCCGGTTTCCGCTTCGAACTGGTGATAGAGCGGTTTCGGGTCGTGGTCGTTCACCAAGACGAACGCCTCACCCGACTGAAGTTGCTCGTACGCCTCGAAAATCTGTTGGTGGCGCTGGGCGGGCGGCAGGTCCCGAACGTCCAGTTCCTCCGTCACGTCCATCGACTCGTCGGTTGACTGCGACGGAGCTTCGTCGTCGGTACTCGACTGGCCTCCTTTCGTGATACGGACGCGACAGCGGCCCGGCTCTTTGTCTCGGACCTCCCACGAGAACGACTGTCCGTATCGCTGTCGGAACTCCCGGTGGAGCGGACGGGGTTCGTGCGGGGCGGTTATCTCCATCGCGTTGCCGTCTTCGAGGTTCCCGTACCGGTGATGAATCGTCGGATGTCGCTCCTGTTTTGGGATTTCACGAACGTCGAATTTCGCCTGTACCTCGTCGTCGTCTTCCACCTCACCTTCGTCGGTCTTGCGTATCTCGACCGTCCACTCTTGGGAGTCGCGGTTCGTGTACTCCCACTCGAAGATGTCGCCGCGGGTAGAGCGAAGTTCGTGGTAGAGCGGCTTCGGGTCGTGGTCGTTCACCAGGACGAACCCTTCTTCCGGGTCGAGTAGCTCGAAGGTTTCGAGGAGTACCGAGTGGCGCTTTCGCGGCGGCATCTCCCGCACGTCGAACTCGGTCAGGGCAGTTCCTCCCCCAGCGCGCTCCGATTTACTCACGCGAATCTCCCATACCTCCGGTCCTGCATTCTCGTACTGCCAATCTAGCGTCTCGCCACGTTTGATTTGGTACTGGTACAGTGCCGCCTCGACATCGTGGTGGGCCACGATAGTCACCGTCTCACCGGTGGGGATGTCCCGCAGGTCCTCCCGGATTTGCTCACGGCACTCGTCGGCCGTCCGCTCGCGAACGTCGATTTCGGATACCATCGTCTCTACTGAGGAGGTCGAACCGTCCGCCAATAGGTTCTCTCCCGAATGAATTCGGCCGATAGTCCAAGTGACTCAGCAGCTATTTATCACGGCAGAAAGGAGGCTGCTTGGAAGGATGGCGCAGATTCGTACCAGCCAGCGGGAGGCTGACAGAGAGGATTAGCCTTCGGACATGTCCGTTACTGCCATTCCGATTCCATATGTCAGTGAGACTAACGCGACACCGAACATGAGAAGCCACAAGATAAGGATGAGGTTAAACGGAACAGTCCTCACTCCCTCGGGGAGGACGCGCTTTACTGCGATCTTATCTGTAACGATCGGGTGGTAGACCAACTGTGCGACCATCATAACGAGTCCGGTGGTGGCACCGAAGGCAATGGTCCACCAACTCCCGCCATCGTAGGGGGTCTGTCGGAGGACACTGACATAGTCGATCATGAGCGTAACCCCGATGAAGTACAGGAGACAGATGGTAATAGAGACTACAGAATAATCCAGTATCAGAAAATGCGAGCATAGGCCGAGACATATCCCGACAATCCCACCAACGAGTGCTGCTCGCTTCGTTGGCGGATTTCGAGTTGCCTTCTTGGATGCTGAAGACGGAGTGGAGTGGTTTGATCGATCGGGTTCCATCTGATACTCACCAGCTATTGTCGCGGAAATAGGTTCGGGAGATACCGTTCAATATGCAGAAAAATAAATGTGATTGAGATAAAAGAACCGATCTTCTATAGCGTCACGAAAGACTACATCTCTCGAACGACTACATCTTGGGAGGATTAACTATTAAGCCCCCGGTCGGCCTTCCTGTCTACTAGATATCTTGACCCAGTACCAACCCACTCACACTCTCATCGTGAGCTATCCGATAGAGGGTACACCACGTCATGAGGAGGTACTATTTGCGGTCATCCAAGCAGCGTCGTCCTTCGCGGACCGAATCGTCCTATCGATCGAGACGGGAACAGTAGCCGACGACTACCCGTCAATTATCCAGGAGTTGGACGACACCTTCTCGCAAACCGGTGGCAGTGATGCTGTACGGTATGACGCTCACGTGTCTGAGAGGTCACTAGAAGTGATCAAATCACTTCTGGAGATGTCTGGGGGTGCCCGCATCTTTGGTATACGGAAAATTGAACTCGTACGCGACTCCGAACCGTGTCTTCGGTATGTTCCCGAACACGAAGCTTTCACGATGAATGGCGATTCGTCCGATGAAATCATTGATGCAGTCCAAAACGCGATTGACGTCGAACCGGCAGTGGTTCTCCCGAATCACCTACTGGTGGAATGGGAAGTCACCGGTACGGAATATAGTATTTCTCCACCATCTCTCTGTGTTGGGAACGTCTGCTATGGCCTCTCTCGACTCGCATCGGTCGAACCGCGTCCGGAGCAGTTGGAAATCGACCTACGATGGTACGAGTCAGAACAAGGCCAACTCGGGCAGGCAATTAGTTGGGCTGCTTCAAAGATCGGTTTGACACGACCAGACACGCTCCGCTTTGAATCGACAGCGGAACTCTCCGACGCTGTAGAGATACTGCAAACAGTAACAGCAGGAACCGGGAAAGACGTACTCTAACTGGAATCCCTTCTCGGATACGATGCTCACGGTCTGCGTGGACGAAGACGACTTCCCCGCGGCGGCCGAGAGTCAGGTTCAATCATGGGTGCGGACCGCGACGACGATTCGCCTCGACAAGTACCGGAACCACGGGTTGGTGGACATCATCCGGGGGCGCGTTGAGGCGGGGCTGCTGCATGGCGCGGCCGCGGCAACGCGCCCGATGAACGGTAGGCCTGAAGACAATTGAAGAGTTAAAGGATGAACTGCAGGAGAAAAGAATCAACAGAATAGCCTAGGAATTTCCGAGACGTGTCTATTGATAATCGCACATGGGTTATAAGTAGTAAACCTGTGACGACTGATTGATGGCAACAGCAGAGAAAACGCAAGAGACCGCTGGAAGGGATATCGAGGACTATATGCTGAAAGGTGAGGAGGTGTCATACTCCTTCAAACACCGTCCGACCGGGCTTATCCCGTGGCTGAAATCCCTGTTCGGATACGGTGAGAGTCACTGGTACGTGACGAACGACCGGCTACTCAAACACGACAAGATCGCCGGTGGATTCGGATTTCGAGAAGTCCCCCTCGAGAACATCACGTCTGTCGAGTACGGTCGGAAAATAGACCTCCAGACGCTGGCCCTCGGAATCGTGACCGCCCCGATCCTCATTGGAGTCCTAATTATACTCCTTGCCATATTCCGTCGACCGCAGGTTCTCGAACTACACATTTCGGGTGGGAAAAACCTCTCCGTCGAAATCTCGAAGGGGACCGACATCAAGGAGATCCTCTGGTACTTGCCTACTCAGCGGAAGATCGACTCCGAGAAACTCCGGTCATAGACACACTCAGCGAAGATTTCGCGGTCTCATCCTCAGCGACTCTCGTAGAGGAATTTCAGGTTCCTCACCAAAGCCTTGCTGCTGGCATAAAGGGGTATGTAGGCGGGAAATATAGAAAATTGAGATGATTAACGGGCTTACGGAGTAAGTCGGAGCCGGGGATGGCTATAAAGTCTGCTGATGACTACAGGATCCCTCATTAATTTATACTATAGAACCAGACGAACACCGTACAAGAAGGTCAGAGACCAAAATAGACCTGTGAGGATAGGTAATGGAAGATCCACCGGTAAACGATATCCAAGGAAATGTAGATATCCCTCTTGTTGGCTCTCCTTTACTTCTGAGTTTGCAGAATAAATACCGAGAATACAGCTATGGTCACTCAGATTTTCTTCTAAGGTCAGAATTGTTTCTTTCCACCAAGTGATCGTCCTGTACGCCTTTATGTTTATGTATGCCCACGTCATGGAAAAGAAAGTCCCAAAAACACCAAAAACTAAAACGAATATCGGATCCAAATCACTTAATGTTAAAGCGCTCGCCAGCGTTGCTTGAAGAAAAATGGCAATGGAGTTTCTCGTCCAATACATTTCCCGTTGTCTTTGAAAGATATCGACCGCACAGGTGTATATCTCGGTCTCAAGCTCTTGTGCAGTCTCAATGTCCCCCGCTCTTCCATCTTCGGAGGCCATAACAGCTATACTATCAATGTAGATTTACTAAACTCTCAGCATCCCTCTCCTCCCCTAGAATACCAATACTTAGCACGGTTATTCGCATAGCAAAACTTGATTTGTGCGACTGCTACTCCCGTCCTATAATTTTGTTCAACTATCGTTGTTCTCCCATTAATTCACCTCAACCCCGACAGCAAGATACTTCCAACCTTTATTCGTGAATTTGTAACATCCCTCTTGGGCGTATTCAACGAGGCCGTTCACAAGGAGTGCAGCAACTCGCTTATTGGCGTAATTCCGTGTACATCATGCATTGATAACAATCTCTGTAGGAGAGAAGATTAGATCACTATCCGCGAGCGTCTCACTGTAGCGATGTGGCGCGGGGGAGATACTGACCGCGAAAACGCCCCGATGGGTCCAGCACCGAGACAGCGTCCGCCCTCGCGGCAACTCACACACCCGGAGAGCAGACAGTATGTCAACGGAACCGACCACTACTAAGAGTGTCGAACCGAGTGAAAAGAAGTCGCCGACCGGCGACCCGTGGCGCTACCGCTGCCCCAACGTCCACTTCTCGTGGGTGGGGTTAGCCACCTCGGACGAGTACAAGTGCAAGACTTGCAGGCTACGCTTCCCCGAAGAAGAACTCCTCGACCTCCGCGAGGCGAGCGCCGACCCATGATTACCGACGCCCGTGCGCTCCGCCTGATCTTCGTCCTGTCGGAACTACATCACCGTGACGGCGAACTTGAACACTTGTCGAGTTACCTCAAGCCAATTCGGATGAGCCTCTCTGACGAGAACGCGCTCATCACCAGCCCCTTGAGGTCGGGCAAGACCACGCTCGCCCAGTACAACGTCGGCCAGCTCAAAGCACCACGCTCGACGTCCGGACCGGCTACGTCAACTGCATTTCGGACCGGCGCAATGCACGCCCTGCTTCGGGACGCCGGAATCGGTCGGGACATGTTGCTCACGTCCGCCTCGACCAGTCGGTACCTCGCTCGACTCCCATACCTCGACGAAGTGGACGTGCTGGCCGACCGCGACCCTCCTCGTGTCGCTCTACGAGTAGCCGAACATTACGATGCTCACGGTCTGCGTGGACGAAGACGACTTCCTCGCGACGCGGAAAGCCGTGTACAATCATGGATACGGACCGCGACGAAGATTCGCCTCGCCAAGTACCAGTACGGCGAACGCGTGGACATCATTCGCGGCCGCGTCGAGGCGGGCCTCCAGCATGGTGGGGCTGATGACGCGATGATGCACTGCATTGCGGACCTCGCGGCCGGGGACGCGCGCTTTGGTATCGCGTTGCCAGTATTTGGTAAGTCCGCTGATTGTGTTGCTGGCCCTCCTCCCAACGGTGTACGCAGTCTGACTCGTCAAGAAGGTCAAGCGACAGTACGATATCCTGGATGGGATGCAAACAGGTGCTGGCTACGCGGGCAGACCGTGACGGTTGGGCTACTCGTGGTAGGGTTCTTCGCCGCGGTCTGGGTAACGCAAGGATTGTTGGCGTTTCCGTGGTTTGAGGGTGGGATGAATACGTTGTCGCACTTCGTTGGGCTTCTTGCGGGAATCGGGCAATCCAAACTAGTGATAAATAACCGAAAGAACTAGTAGGTGGAATATTTTATTACTGATATGGCCATCACCGCTACGGCAGACGATACATGCCTCAAGATTGACCTTCCGAGTGATCGGGAATACGAACGTCCTGAGGACGCTGAGCTAGACGGGGCACTCGTCGAGGCTGTTCACCGAGCAGAGGATGCAGAGAACGAGTTCCTCGCTCAGTTACTCCGGAAGGAACTGAAGTCTCACTATTACGAAACTCGGTGAAGCGTCGATCTCGAAGTCTGATTCTCATATTTAATCCGCTAGATTTTTATTAGTAAGGAGATACTACCGCTCTCCATGTCGGCAAGTGAGCAGGATGCCAAAGAGGAAGTCAAAGACATCATCCTTGACCATCGAGGGTCAGACGACCAAATCTCGTCCCGAGAGATAAACGACCAGATCGGAGTCGACGATATCGGTTCGTTTCCGAATACCCGAGCGATCATCCGAGAACTCGTTCTCGAAGACAACATCCCGATTGCTTCTGGAGGAAACGGCTACTATGTAATTGAGACCGAGGACGAATTGAAAGAGTACATCGACAGTCTCGAAAGTCGAATGCTCAGTATCGCCGACCGGAAATACGGGATTCGTCGAGCGGCACAGGACTGGGATGGGAGATCAAGTCTTCTGAGGATGCGGACATCTTGTAGGCTACTCCCATAGGCTTGGGTAAATTGACGCTGGCCGAAGTCGGCGAGGAGTACGCCGACCTAGAGCAGGACCTCTTGGAGGTCGCGGCGCTGATGTGCAACCTGCCGGAGGTTGAGAACGAGTGAGACACGTACACTAACCGTCCGCGCCGCCGCGTGAGATTCCCCAAATCGCCGCGAGATCACCGTGGTCACCATCAGTGTAGTCCTCATAGAGACCGGCCGAGACGCCCTGAATGACCGTCTGTTGGAGGTGTTTTTAGGCGTTGTCGTTCGAGACAGGTGCGAGAAATATCTGAGTTTGGTCGGTCATGTCGAGAGCATCACGTAGAAGGCAGAAAAATCGTCCGAAGCGTCGGACCCTCAACCAGAGTATTTATACTGGTTCTTTGTTGGAGATTCAATGATGGTAGACGATAGTGAACCCGATGGCGAAGTAGACTGGGTTCAGAAATTTAAAAAGAGACAAGCTAAACCCACGCACGAGGAGTGGTACGTTCAATTCCGGGACGATACGTATACCGACGTTATAAGCAACGAACAAGTCCAATATAAAAACCATCTCGTCCACGTTCGCTGGACCGAGGGATACGAAGACGAAAAGACGGTGCGGGTGGTCTGTAATCGGACACTCGACCCTACCGAAGGGGAATTGGTATCGGTGGAAGAACTTGAGAGGGAGGATCTCAGTCGGATGTGCGCTAACTGCGGTGATACATTACGGAGTAAACTGAGCGAACAACCAACTTCTGAATAGTAGAAATCCTACTCTCCACGGCTACAACGCCTTCAAACGCGATATTTACTTTCTGCTCACCGACTACGCCGACCTTTCGAACCACGGCCTCGACGACGCGCTTGACGAGCTGTACGCCTTGGGCGTAAGTTAGTCAAGCATCTGGTGTTCGTCATCAACGGGGTGGACGTGCTGGCCGACCGCGACCTCCTCGTAGAGCGACACGAGGAGCCGAACATCACGACGCGGCCGACGACGTAACGGCGATATCTGTAATCGTTAGAACGGTACGAATTGGTCGAGTAGGTCGGGCGGAAGCGGGGGATGTTTTCCTGGTACTGTAGGCCATAGGAGTCTATTGCTTGGATTTCTTGAGTCCTGTACTAATAAGACGAATATGCGGATTCTGGAGGACGATAGGCCCATCGGGTTAGAGCCTTCACAGCACCATCTTTCTGTTCGTAGTATTCCGACCGAAATGGTTTCTCCTCAGAATCGGAGAACCATTTAGCTTGGAATACACCTCCCTCTTTCTGGAATTCTACAATAAACGTCTCAGTTTCTCGCTCCCATTCGTATACGATCTCATCCTCAGTGAACGTCTGACAGGTATACTGTGAAACAGTTTGATCACCAATCGTCGAGAGATCTAACTCATCCAGCACATCTAATTGAAATCTAGAATATATGTGTGTTGCAGGAGGTTTGAGTTTTTGTGGCACTGTCTAGTTTTCCTCTTCAGCTGGCGTGCGTTCATCGAGTGCTTGGTGCGGTCGCTGGAAATTATAGTAATGGACGAACGACGCAAGCCACTGGCGGACGCTCCGCCGACTGCCCACCCACGACGCATGGAAGCGGTCGATCCGCATTTTGAGGGTATGAAACCACTTTTCGATCTGGTTTCGGTCGGTGTAGTCGAGCCGACCGCTCAATCCTAATCGAGGGAGGGCAGTCAGATAGCCAAAGCCATCAACTAGAAACACAGCCTGTGAACAGTCGTGTTTCTGGGTGAGGCCGTGGAGGAACGCAGCCGCCGGATCGGTGCCTCGTCGTCCAAACAAGGCAACATCGAGCAGCACCTTCGTGTCGAGGTCAATTGCAGCGTACACCCAAGACCACTCGCCGTTAATCCGGACAGCGGTCTCGTCGACCGCGACCCGCGTCGGCGTCGCCGACGGCGGGTCGCCAACGCTGTCAGCCAGCCGATGTACCCAGTTCCAAACCGCTCCATGCGTCCGTTCAACGCCGAGAAGTCCAAGAATTGCTGCTGTTTCTCTGAGCGAACAGCCAGCAGCGTGGAGACGGACGGCGACGCCCGTCAGGGCGTTCGCCGTCCGCTCCCGCTGCCAACATTCAAGAGTAGCCGTATCTAACGTCTCTTTGAGCAGGTTTGCGGCTTGCATGGACACAACCGCTACAACCTGCTCACTTCTCAAACCACGCTAACTAGACGGTGCCGAACAGTCGATTTAGTGATCAATTTTGGTGTCGGCCTCGTGTTGGGCTACGCGCTCTTCCGGTCGTTTCTTCCAGCCTTTCTTGTCGCAGGAATCGTGTACATTTCCTCGTCAGCAATCATCTCCAAGTCCCTGATTGACCTTGGCTGGATTGCTAACGATGAGGCTGGTCCCTTACTCGGTACACTCGTCTACGAAGACCTTGTCATCGCAATTTACCTCGTTATCGTTTCCGCACTTCTCCTCGGTGGTGGCGATGTAACTGAGGCGATTCAGTCAATGGGAATCGCAGTGGGATTCATCGTCGCGCTAGTTCTTGTCGTTTACTTCGGTACTCCGTTTTTCCAATGGATCCTCGACGCGGACTCCAACGAATTTGTTGTTCTCCGCGCCGTCGGGATTACTGTCGTGATTGCCGGCGCGGCTCTTGCGCTTGGAGTGAGCGAAGCGGTTGCCGCGTTCTTCGTCGGAATGGCGTTTTCTTCAACCGATCACGTTCAACAGCTTGAACAGCTCCTTGAGCCGATTCGCGACGTCTTTGCCGCAGTGTTCTTCTTCTGGATCGGGTTAGTAACCAATCCGCTACTGTTCGGCGATGTAATTATACTCATTCTCGGTGCCGTTCTCGTGACAACACCGACAAAGCTCCTCAGTGGCTATTTGGGAGGCCGAATCTACGAGTTAGATGCACGTTGTTCGACACGAGTAGGCCTTGGAATGACCACACGCGGAGAATTCTCACTCATTATAGCCACGTTAGCTCTTTCAGGTGCAACGCTAGCTGATGATGTATCCTAGATGATATATGCCTTTACCGTTGGTTATGTGCTCGTTATGAGTGTTGTCGGGACAACGCTGATGCAATACTCGGACGTGATGGAGTCGATTATCGTTCCTCGCATAAAGTAGTGAAACGTGGACAACTTGCCGACGATTGAGATTCAAGCCTGTAACACTAAAGGACGTTTCGCAGTACTGTCTAATAGATTTCAATTAAACGTGGTGGAACCGGAGTCAGTTGGAAATCAACGTTTTCGAGACACCTACCAGCGGAATTGACAGAGAATCCAATCTTGTACCGGTTATTTCTCGATTAACCCCGCACCGGAATCACATTATCATACTACTTATAAACGCTGTCGAGATTGCTCGTCGTTCTTGACTACTCCACTAATCTAAGCCCACTTGTTGCAGGAGACAATCGACATTCCCCCGAATTGTTGCTCTGTTCAGTGCCGCAATTACGGTCGTTCGATATCGACCATGTCTTCTACCAACCAACCTCGACCCTGGCCGGGGCTGTTCAGAAAACCCTGAACGTTTCTTGCCAGGAGTTCATCGCCGGCCGTTCGTTAATCGTGAGCACGGTACTTCACGTCGCTATCCAACCGCCAAACCATTGTGGCATCCCCCATTAGTGGAAAACACAGTTGTCAATCCCTCTGGGAAGCGGATATTGACCTGATTCAGCTCTGGAGTAGCATGCAGGCCATAGAGCCGAGATTGACGAGGGTGCCTCGGTGTTCATCAGGTTCGCCGTTCGCCACGCTCGCCGACGAGGTCCTCTCAGATGTCGGCTAAAAAGTAGCGACCACTAGTGACGCTATCAACGACGCTGTCCCCGCCTCCGGCGGTCGACCGTCAGTGGGAGAACCCAAGGGTTAGTCGTGGTGAGTGGCCAGAAACGGACCTGACTGGCGACGCTGGACCGCTCACGAAGACCTACGGTCATCCAGCACGACTTAGAATCGTCGAGACGGCGCTCGCCCATCCCGACCAGGCTTTCAACGTCCGTGAACTCGCCACTGAGTCCGACCTCGCTGTCTTGGATGCTCCCGCACTCTGGACGCGGGCAAGCGTATTCTCCGCAGCTGGAAGCGAATCCACAGCTTCCATTTCGGGTCGCTCGCCTCAAGAAGGGAACAGTCTGCTTGAGACAAGAGAGCATCCGTTTCTATAGTCCCGTCCAATGCCGTCAGTGAAACCATAGTTCGGTGTAGCCACTTGGTCAGGCGTCAACGCCAGCGCTTGCCGAGAATTGCACACGTCTTGCGAACCCCCGTGTACACAAATATACGACTTAGAATGAACGACCGACGCGACCGGCGGGCGGTGATTTTTCACTCAGGCGACCGTCGGCCCACTCGTGGAGACCCATCGAATCCCACCGAAGAGCGGGAGTGCGTTCGCGGTCAACGCCGGGGAGACGTTCGAGGTCGTCACGCCGGAATCGCGACAGGTCGCCGACCTCGTGGCGTTCGTCCGCGACGACCCCGCGGAGAGGTTCGCCCAGTCGTACACCCGCGACTGCAACGGCAAGCTCCGCATCTCGACCGGAGACGCGCTCTACACGACGGCGGGCGAGAAGTTGCTTACCATCACCGAAGACGACTGCGGCGTCCACGACATCATGTTCGGCCCCTGCACCGACTGGATGCTCACCGACCGCCCGACCAGCGAAGGGTATCAGAACGAACCCGGCGGCTGTCGGGAAAACCTCTCGCTAGCGCTCGACGCCTACGGCCTCGACACATCGGTCCCCGATACGATGAACCTCTTCCAGCACTCGACGGTCACCGATCAAGTGTATTTCGACGTGCGCGAGAGTCCCGCCGAGGCTGGCGACGCGGTGACGTTCCGAGCAGAGCGGGACGCGATAGTCGCGGTCTCGGCGTGTTCGGCGAAGGGCGTCGCCAGCGGAACCACGCTCACGCCCATCGACCTGCGAACCCCCGACGGAACCGTGGTCGACCTCGCTTCCGTCCACGACGACCGGCCGTAAGCCATCGTCCTCGCGGCCCGGTTCGACGGGCCGGGAGTTTGATTCAGTCGCCGACTCTAGTACGGTTGTGAGCAGTCTCCAGACGAAATCTCAGATCGAGTCCGCCATCGACGACGGACTCGCGGAGTGGAAGACCCGACGCTACCGCGCGTTTCACGAGACGATGACCGACGAGGAGATGCCGTATCCCTGCTACTTCGCGGTCGACGCCCACCAAGAAGGCGACCTCCGGTACCTGTTCGCGCCCGCCGCGACCACGGAGGCCGGGAAGGAAACGGTTGCCGACGGACTCGCAGACTACCTCGACGAAGCGCCGGACATCGCCGACGTCACCGCGCTGGCCATCTTTTTCGAACCGCAGGAGGAAGAGCACTCGGTCGCGGAGTACCGAGACGAGGTTTGGGAGCTTCTCGCGTACCTCCACCGTCACGACCCGGAGCCGTGGCCCGAGGACGTACCGAGCGACCCCACCGACACCAGATGGGAGTTCTGTTACGCTGGCGAACCGATGTTCGTGGTGGCCCGCACGCCGGCCTACGAGCGGCGTCACAGCAGGTACACGCCCCACGGTCTCGAACTCACGGTGCAGCCGAGGTGGGTGTTCGACGGACTCGGGGGTGACACCGAGGCGGGTCAACGCGCCCGCCGAATCATCCGCGAGCAACTCGCCGACTACGACGACGTTCCTCGACACCCGGACATCGGCGACTACGGCGACCCGGACGTCCACGAGTGGGAGCAGTACGTGCTTCCGGACTCGAACGACGAGCGGTTTGACGAATTTCCCGTCTCCGACTGGACCGCCTGACGCGAACTGCGGCCCCACCGCTCTTCGACCATGGATCCAGCGGTTGCTTCAGTCCCCGAGTCCGGCGCTCGCGGGTTCGCCGACTTGGGGCCGGGTCACGTCGCGGTCGGTCTCCTCGCCCTCGATGTCGTATGGGTACTCGCCGGTGACACACCCAATGCAGAGTACGTAACAGAGAAATCATAGGCGAGAACCTGTCTCGATAAACAGAACAGGTTAGTACTTATCGCTAAGGCTCTCGCCTGTACTCGTCCCCGAGGTGGCCACTACCGACGCTATCTCCAACTCCAGCAGTCTCTTCGCCCCTCGGTAGGAGAACCCAAGGGTTAGTCGCGGTGAGTGACCAGAAACGGATATGACTGGTGACGCTGGCCCGCTAACGAAGACCTACGGCCATCCAGCACGACTTAGAATCGTCGAGACGGCGCTAGCCCATCCCGACCAAGCTTTCAACGTCCGCGAACTCGCCACTGAGTCCGACCTCGACGAGTCAACCGTCCATCAACACAAAGACTTCCTCGTTGATCTCGGCATCCTCGACCGCGTGTCCCTCGGCCGCATCGACGGCTACCAGCTAGCTGACTCGGGGCTTGCTCGGGTCGGTCAAGAATGGCGAGACCTCCATCACGATCGACTCAACGCCCTCGAAAACGACACCGAAACCGCCATCGAGGACTTCTACGGCATCGCAGAATCATAAATAGATTCGGGGGAATTCGGTGAGGGTTTTCACTAACTGCTGTCAAATTCCATATTTCATGCATTAATAGTATTACAGTAGGTGAGTATACTCCGTGTGCAATGCAATCGAAACTAGCCACACTCGGACGGAACCACCCAAAAGTAATGAGTACCATATTCACAGCGTTCCTTCTGATAGCGCAATTCCTGCTAACCACCGATATCAGCCCACTAGCGGATACGCACCCCGGCCCCTAAATCAAATCAGACGCTGAAATTTCGTCGCTCCAGTACCGCTCTTCGTCGTAATCAACAGGTATGATGTCCCCTTCCAGTATTTTGTCGAGTTCTGACTTAGAGAGGTCGAACGTGTCAAGTTTGCCGCTTACTAAATAGCGAGTCTTTGAGTCGATACGTAATTTTATAGCAGAACCAAGTCCATGGCTCGGTGATACGAACGTAGAAACCTCCGATTTGAATATGCCATCTTCAACTTCCAAGATACGGAGATAAAGTGGAACCCCGCTTTGTGAGTTGCAGAGTGAGAGTGTGGCGTTGCCGATGGTGAGCCAGTTGGTGCCGGAGAGGAGGTGGGTTTGGAGGACGGTAGTGCTGGTGTGGAGGGTGTGGCCTGCGGCGAGGAGGCGGGCGAGTTGGGTGCCGGCGCGTGTGGCGACGGTGTCGGCAACGTCGGAGAGCGTGATGATTCCGCCGAGGCTTCCGGCCTCGACGAGCTGGAGGCCTTGCTCGTAGGAGTCGCACGCGTTCAAGAGGAACGCTTTCACCGAGACACTCGAAAGCACCTCTGTGTCAAGGTGGTCGTCTGGACAAACAATACCGTTGTCGGTGACGTGGCCGATGTAGTGGAGGAAGTCCGCATCCTGTTCGAGCAATGCCCGTAACTCCCCCGTTTCAACATCGGTGTGGACGGTGATATCGAACTGGTGTCGTTCGTTCAATTGGTAGTACTCTGAGACAGCGCGTTCGGCCTGCATCGCGGAATCGTTGCAGACGACGTGAATCTGGATTGGTGACGGGTCTGGGTCAACGTCGAGACTGCGGTGGAGTGACCCAGACGTGAGTTTGTTCACGCCAACCGGTACCCCATCTCCGACCCATGCCCGACCAACCGAGTCGAACGACACCGGCTCCGGCGTCACAAACCTACTCGACACACCCTCTGACCCTGACCCCGAACCAGCGTTGGAGTCGGTGCGTTGGAAGTCCGTAATCACGTCCGGTGTCGGCGTCGCTGATCCCGACTGGTCAGGAGTCGTCCGGACAACGGCTAACTCGTTAGCGAGAAACGGCATCGCGTCGAGACTCGATATAGACGGATCGACATCGACGGTTAACGGCCACGCCGGAATCACATCCGCGACCGCGTCATACGGCACGTCGAGATACTGTTCAAGCCGCGCTGCCAGCGGCAGTTCGTAGAGCCAGCCAACATCCACGTCCAGTCGCTCCTCCAGTCGGTGGCGTTCATGCAGCGCAATCTGGTAGTAGCCTTCCGTCCGCACCACACAATCCAATACGAACACCTGTCGGAGGACACGCCCAACCCGCCGCTCATACCCGATATCTCCCGCTAAATCATACGTGAACCCATTCTCTGTCACCAGTTGTGGGTGGGTGCCCGGCACGACCTCCGCGCCGAGATAGTACGCCAGCGATACCGCCGGATACACGTACTCATACTCGGGAGGCATCTCCACCCGAACCCCCGTTTCTGGCCGCTCGATGCCGTCCGGCACTGCAAACACGTCCCCCGTCTCGATCAATGGCGGGTGCCCACGCAACGTCGGAAACGACCGCTCCGGCGATGTCGTCTTCAACGCCGACCCCAACAACGACACCGCCCGCATCATAGCCTCCGGACGCTCTGGCGTCGTAATCGTTCCCGCTGGCTGGTCATGCAACGACCGCACCCCAACCTGTACAGCAACCACCCCGTCAAACCGAACCACCACCCGTGAATCCTCTCGCGTAACTACCAGCGGACACCCAACCCGCAGATAGAGCTTCGTCGGCGCACTATTGATTTCGAGTGTCCGCGCTCCCTCAACCCGAAGCCGTCCATCCGACGGGTCAAACGTCTCCGCCAACCCATCCTCGCCATGTAGGTAGATACTCGTCAACTCCGGCACCACCACCCGACTCGTCGATATCTCGACTGCATTCCCAACCGGAAACCGGAACACGTCCGGCGAGACTGACACCGGCTTCACTGGCGACGCCGTCCACAGATCAAACTGTGCGCTCTCAATCGGATCGACAACTCGAACGCCCGGCCTGTCGTCCAACGCCGTCACCGTCGGCGCCATACCTACAACGACACCCACTTCGTCGTAATCTCCTCATCGGGAAGGTGCCACCGTTGCTCGACACACTCTTGCTGTGACCGCAACTCGATATGTGCATCGAACAGTCCGACATCAAGCAGTTCACTGGCGCGCGTGCTGTCACCTCGGAGCTGACAGTACAACGTCCCATTCACAAGCCCGACGTACTTCGAGACCGCCTGCACAAACCGCCGCACACCACGCCCATCCGCCCAGTCACTAAACTGGCCGAGCGATTGCACCCCAACACGAAGATCGTTATCCGCTAACTCGAACTCGTCACTTAAGTCGGTGATCGCGTCGAGAACAGCCTCCCGTAGCGTCGCGAGGTCGTCCGCACTACCAGCACGTCCTGCCGATGCAGTACTCCGCGCTTGCTCGCCGGTTACCACGCGAACCGAGTCCATAGCTGGCGAGATACCTGCAGGCAGCAGTTGGCCGGGAGTTGACAGCTGATACGGCGACACCAACACCTGCTTGCACGTCTGATTTCCGAGCGACAGCGACAACTGTTCGGCAAACCCCGCTGAGTCCACTGTCCCCGTGACAAGAATACTGCACCCTGTCTGCTTCAATTCCTCAAGACGCTGTGCAAACACTCGCGCAGTTTCCTCACCACCCCCACGAAACAACCGGCAGCTACCACGGGTTAGTTTCATACTACGGAATCCAAACTCTATAACTTAATCTTATATATTCTATTTGTCGAATACGCTCGAAGTACTCTCCAACTCGGGTGCGTTGAGAACAGTTTACTGGTTCATCGTGGCACCACTCCCCCTCTTCGATGTGTTTGATACATTCCAACCCCACTCAAGTGGCGAGATTCTATGGGCGCCTTTCCCCAATTCGGGTATCTACGACCGATTCCGTCTTGGTATGAGAGTTGCTGTTCTCGCTCTCGAAGTCGCGTGGTGGACGTACGATAACTCGACTACCGAAAGTCTGTACCGGGTTGGTTACTCATTGGTGTCGCCACAGAGCGTGTTGCAGAGCCTGTTGTGGACGTGGACGATACCGTGGTGTAAGCTAGTGCGGGCACGATTGGAGGACGGAATAATGCCGATCAGTCCGATGAGAAGACCGCTCCCGGTGAGTATTAGGTTGCGGTGGCGGTCGAAGAGGCATCCGGGGGAGCAGTAGACGGTTACTCGCGAGACGTCCCTATCCATGGGCTTGATTCCGGAAACGTCTGAGGGACCATACTTAGCGCGAACAAGATAGGTCCCCGTCTTCGAGATGTTCATGATCACAGTATACTGGGCGACGTCAGTCGGTTGCAATCCATTGTCATAGCTGTAGATGACGTTGCCGTCTTCAATCCCGTCAACTCCTTTCTCCCGTTTCGACCTGCCGTCACACTCCTCAGTCTCACTGCGCCCGATTGGCCGGACCCCAATCGAATTATCGTTCTTGATACAGTCGTCTGGGCCGAGTAGATACAGCATCGTGGGTGAATCGCCAGCATGCCAGACGCCAAGGAGACCCGACATCGTCTGGTTCGAGTGGTTTACGACGCAAATCGTCAATGTCTGCTCGGTGTCTGCGTCGATCTGCCGCTCGTCGGGAAGCACACGTACGGTGATGTCCGCTGGCGTCGTTGGTGTATCATTCTGTACGGCCGTACCGTCTGCTGTCGGACGCTTACACGACGAGTACAGTTCCGGCGTGGCTTGTGACTGGCCCATCTGTGGCGTAGCTGTCCCAGAGATTACTACCACGAGAAAAATAGCCGTCAGTGCCTTGTATCGAGCCATATGTTACCATTCCCCAAACTAGACCGTCACCCTAAGCTCTATAAAATCTAACTACTACTGAGGGTGACTACCCCATCAAGCTAACCAATAGAGTGAATTCAACGACCTCTGCATTGGTTGGTGATGGGCGACATCGTCCGAGTCTACCCCAAGACTTTGCAAAAGGAGACCATTTCTACTCGCCCCCTCCATATCTCTGATTCTTCACCGCCGACCAGATACAATCCTTGCGCCCAACCTGTACGAACGACATGCCGTAATGGGCGTGTCATAGAATGATTCACAGTCGAACAACGGACCATTCAGGGGAAACTAGAAAATGACTTACAGATTGAACGAATACTCGAATGTCATGCGCGCTACAATAAAGAAACGCGTGTTCAGTGAGCCGGACGGCCGTCCCGTGTCGCTCGTCTATTTTGGTCTAGCACTCGTCTTGCTGAGCCAGTACGTATATCTCGCATGGATCCTCACTAGTGAGGATTCAAGCTTGTTTCTACTCATACTGGGGGTCGGATTCACGCTGCAGGGCATCGCCGAATCACGGCCGGAGAGCCAGCGACAGACAGCCGGTGTACTTCGTCTCACGGCGATACTTGTGTACCTGTGTAGCCTCATCGCTACCGTCTTCCTTCCCGGGTTCTTACTCGGATGACCGTCAGAATTGCCCTCGTAATAATTTTCTCTTCCCTGAATAGCACAACTGCGATAAAAGAATCCTCCTCGTGTACGTTCCCCGACCACAAACGCTGTTGGCGGTAGCCCTCCCAGCTCACCCCGTCCGTGTCTACCGCTGGACACCGCTGGAACTGATAGACGTACGAGTAAGCGTACGATGTCACCGCCACGAGGAGCCACCCACAGGGGTGGTCTACACGTCGTGACGGATCCAGTTCGGGGCCGACCGTGCTAGTTTAGGCTAGAGATACGTCCCTCTCGGGTCGTGTTTGGGTCCGACCACCCCGTTATCCGGACACCTCGTCTTCCGGGGCGCGGCGGCTCGGCAGGCAAGTAGGACTCGGGAAAGTCGATGTCGAGCGAGATGGCGTTCCCCACGAACAACTGCGTGAGTACGGTTTTGCCCTCGTCAGTGAGGTCGCACGTAAACCCGCGTGCGTCGTCCGGGTGGTCAGTCTTGGTAACGAGGCCTCGCTCGACTAGCTCATTGAGGCAGGGGGAGAATTGGCCGTCCTCGGTGTTAGTCTGGCCGAGCGCTTCTAATTCTCGATGCAGTTCCTCTCGCCTCGACCGACCGTGGTACTCTCCCAGGCCGTCGTTTAGTCCATCACCTCGCTTGCCGCTAATCTTAATCAAAACATTCATTTATACTGTCTAAATAGAGTGGGGTAATGGTGTCTCAGGAAGCTGATACTGGACTTTCGGACACCAACCGGGAGACGTTCGTCAGAGAACTTCAGGAACTGAAGGAATACGGTTCGTCTCTCCTCGTCGTTGGCGACGTTCCCGACGCGGCGGCGGTGAAAGCCTGTCACTGGATGCTCGGTGATGAGACGGTACAGGACCGGCGTCGGCTCTTCGTCTCGACGTCTCCGGACTTACCGGATATCAGTGAACGACTCTCCACCTCACCCGACCGATTACACCCTGAGACCACCAAACTCGTCACGTGGACAGCTAAATCACGGAGTGCCACCACGGCCTCGCCAGTTCGGCCTCCGCAACTACCGTACGAAGGGGTTGACCCGAGTCACGTCGAGAGTGACAAACTCGCAGAACTCGGCATCGCTATCTCCCGAGAGATTGAGGCGTTCGAGGAGATTGCTGGCGAGCTTTCCCCCTCGGAACTTCGTGTCTGCTTCGACTCTCTCACGGCACTGTCAGCGGAGTACGACCAGCAGAAAGTCCTTCAGTTTCTTCACATCCTGATTGGCCGCATTCAGAGCGTCCGGGGGATGGCGCACTTCCACTTCCCGGTCGAATACGACTCGAAGCACGTCAAGCAGTTCGCTCCCCTCTTCGACGCGACGGTCGAACTCCAAATCGCGGACGGTCAGCCAGAACAGCGGTGGCATCTTCGTGAAGCAGATATTACGTCTGGATGGCTTACTCCGCCCGGCTCGTAGGAAGACAACTGCAATCCCCGCACTTGTCGTTCGTTTATGTTTGGAGGCTTTTGTTTAAGAACCCGATAGTTTTTTGCTACTACTCTGAGAGACGCCTACTGTAATGAACAGTCTGGGTAGCGAACGAGTCGAGTCAACCAGCGAGGATTCGGTTGGTACACTCTCCTTTGATGCCGATTCGGACGGTACCGGTATCACTATCATCGACTCGATCGAACGACAGCGGTACTCGGTTCAAACCTCTTGCCCAGTCACTCCGACACCAGTCGGTGCAGACAACTTTCTCTTTCCTGCGGACAAGGGCATCTCCATTACCACGGGAACGCTCACTCTGCCAACGGTCGTCCCGGTCTACGTACGTGATCAGACGGGTGAGATGCTTGCCGAGGCAGAGCACTTCGCCTACGAGGAGTTCGGGGCTGGAGTCTACAGTATCGAACTCGGTGCACCGATCAAACTCTATCTCCGAGTAAACGATCCGTTCACAGTTGCATCAGATACGGAACGTACTCGACTCGAGTTCGCCGAGGAGACGGAGATACTGTTGGGTGCCCGATCTCATCACGAGAAGCCCGCGGCGACCGTCACCACGACGTCCGACCCGGAAGACATGATGGCGGCCATCTCCACGTTCGGGTCTGCCCTAAAGACAACGAGTTGCGAACGGTCGTACCCGTCACTTCGCGGCCATCCGCCGACTATCGAACTCGGTGAGTCTCTCGATATCCCTGCGGGCCTGGAAGTTCCCGACACCGGAATTCGAATTGAGATTCCAGCGACGCATCAGGCTATCTATGTCGCTGCTCCACTCGCGTACTACCTCGGAGCCAAAGTGGTTGAAGGTGATAGCCCGTGTATCGTTACTGAGACGGGGTTCGAGCACTCGCTTGAGACGACCCGTGGATTCGAGAGAGAAGTCGAACGCGTACTCAAACAAACGTTCTTCCTCGACTGTATCACGCGGACAGAGGGATACTACGAGGTCGATCTGCACGAACGTCGAGCTATCGAATCGAAGGTTGATCTCGACTTTACGGGAAATTCGAGGCGAAAGCCTCGTCCTTTAGGGCGGGGATGAAGCCGACAAACCCTCTACAACCGACATTATCAAGTAGTCCGGCGTCGTATCGTGCGGTAAGACAACTCGCGTAAACTCTCAATCGGAAGACTCGGGGTCGCTTCCCACTGGTACGGACGGTTCCATGCCCACCACCGGCAAACCCGGTGGGGAGTACGTGGTTCGGATTCGTTCGCCGTCCTCACAGTACCCCTACCCGTCACTGGAGACGGTCGGCAACGACCGCGCACACGAGGGGGCGACAGCATACCAAAACACGCCCCGTTCGCGGTTGCACTCCGCCCGCCATGGTGGAGTATGGTCGATGGCACGACCCGTGTCCGCCCACGTTCCAACCGTGGGTGGTTGCCCGGTATTCGGACGCCTCGGTTTAGGCGGTATTGGGTGTGGCACAAGCGGATACCGCGTCCATATCGGACGCCGAATACCCCATACCCTCGCTTGAGGGCCGACGTGTAGCGCACGAACCCGGTACTCACCACGCGGGGTGAGGAAGTTGTCTTCGGGGTAGCGTTAGACGGCCCGACGCCCCACGAAGGAATCCTCGCGCTTTAGCGCGGGGAGGATGTCAATTGCTGCTGTAACGTTCATTCTATTCGTTCGCGGGACGAGCGGGGTGTATCTTATCCTTGGGGGTGGCGGTGGTGGTATCCTCCTCGGATACGTCCTTCTCTGACAGTTCTGGGATGCGAAAAACACCAGCATTCACCGACAGGGCCACAGTCTTCAACTATCAGTACCGTGAACCGTGAGCTACTGAATCGACTTCGGAGTGCCGTACGGGTCAATTCGCCATAGGTGGGAGTGCTGAGCTTCAGACAATGGTAACTATGAAAACCTACAGGGCAGTGTTCGCGGTCGTAATCGTCGCATGTTTGATCGTCGTCGCGAGCGCCTACGTGGCCGGATCTTCGGGAGATAACGGATTCGAAGGGAGGTCATAGACAGAGGTACTCGATGGATCTGAGCAGGTCGTCCCCGACCGTGACAACGGCACCGTCATCGGGATGGACTCAAACTCGTGGCTCGGTGCCGAAGGCGATGGTCCCCGGGGACGTGCCGAACTCGTCGCGTACGGGTCGAATGGCAGTATCCTCTACTACAACGATACCCACACCCGGTACTGGGACGTCGACCCCGTCTCCGGGACAAGAGCAACAGTTGAGGCTGCATACGCAGACCACATTAAGGGAAAGAACTGTCCGACTGCCGGAAAGTGGAACTACACCAAGTATGGCGTGAGCGAGGAGAGATGGAACGAGTACTACGCTCACCACAAGGAGGCGAACGCCTGCACACAGAATGGCGTCGAACGAGTCAACCTCACCACCGGTGAAGTCACGCCAATTTGGTCGCAGAAGACTCCCGGTAAAGAAGCAACTCGGTATCACGACATCGACCGAATCAATCAGTCGCACTTCGTTGTCGCTGACATCTATCTGGACCGTATCTTCATCGTCAACCAGACGAGCGGAGAAACCGTCTGGATGTGGAACGCGTCCAATACGTTCAACGCGAGCAAAACAGGTGGTCCGTTCCCCGATGACTGGACACACATCAACGACGTCGAACTCGTGAACGACGGGGAGCAGATCATGGTTAGCGTCCGGAACAACGACCGTGTCGCCTTCATCGACCGCGATACGGGACGGATCAACGAGAGTTGGACGCTCGGCGAGGAGGACAACTACGAAATACTCAATGAGCAACACAACCCGGACTACATTCCCAGAGAAAACGGCGGCCCCGCTGTCTTAGTTGCCGATTCGGAGAACAACCGAGTCGTCGAGTATCAGCGACGGAATGGAGAGTGGGAACAGACGTGGACATGGCAGGGCGCACGGTTACAGTGGGTCCGCGATGCCGACCGCCTGCCGAACGGTCACACCCTAATATCCGACTCGAACGGCAACCGCGTCTTCGAGGTGAACAAGCAGGGCGAGATAGTCTGGAGCACGCATGTGGGGTTCCCGTACGAAGCTGAACGGCTCGGTACGGGCGACGAGAGCACCGGCGGACCGAGTGCGGTACGGGCGAACCTTGACTCCCGCACCGGCGGACTCGCCGACCAGTTCTGGATCGGCGTCAAGGACGTGCTTCCAGGGAAGTACCTGAACGGACTGATGTACATCACCCCGATCTGGTTGGGTGTCAGTCAGTTATTTGCCCTCCTAATAGCAGCCATAACGGGTATCGGGTGGGCGATACTGGAACTCAAGTGGAGACGATAACTCTCACATCGATGTTTTGGAACGGGCGAAGTCTCGGAATCACGGAGATGCTTCAAGCGTACCGAGAGGGACCGATAGTGGTCTTCTTCGCGTTGACTACCCAACTGGCCGATGTCTGGTTCATCTTTCTCCTTGGCGGGACCCTCTACGTCGCCGGAGAGGAGATGCCCCGATTGGGAATCGATCGGCGACGGGGGCTGTTCGTGCTCGCGCTCGCCCTCACGTACGTCGCCCTCATCGGTGTCCTCAAAAACATCTTCGTGCTTCCCCGTCCCCCGGGCGCCGCTGAACCGCCTGAAATCGCATGGATTCCGTCCGTAATCGAACCAATATTCCACAGCACGGCGACTGCCTACGGACCGGGATTCCCGAGCGGTCATGCACTCGGGAGCACGATGGTTTGGGGCGGACTGGCCCTCGTGCTTAACTGGGGGTCATACCGCACACGACTGAGCATCGCTGGAGCCGTCGTTGCGCTTGTATCCTTCTCACGACTCGCACTCGGCGTTCACTATTTGGTCGACATCGTCGTCGGCGCTGCGATCGGTGTGGTCGTACTCTGGGTTCTCTACCGACTGGCCGACAACGGTGTTGATCCCGGAAGGGTTCTCCTCGTGGCGGTCGTAATTGGTGTAGTCGGGCTGCTTCTCGGAGTTACGTTTGACAGTGTGACAGCGGTCGGCGGTGCGGTCGGCGGATGGCTGGTCTGGCGCGGCATCGCCGATTCGACGCCAGCACATCCTACCAATCGCCAAGAAGTGGTCACCGGATTTCTCGTTCTCGGAGTGACAGCTGCCGTCTTCGGCGTGATCTATGCGCTGGAGCCTCCCCTCGTAGTGACGTTCGTCGGCGCAGCAACTGCCGCCGGGGGCGCCGTCGGTGCGCCGCTTCTCGGCGAGCGGATAGTCTAACCTCCGCGCGTTTTTGATTTCACATCTCGGTCAGACCTGACTGGTGCCGAACATTCGGGCGACCACGATGAGGAAGGCGATTCTGTCGGTTACCGGTACGCCTCGAAGTCCTCACCGAATAGCAGGAAGTAGACGGTGCCAATTCCGCCGATCACAGTGGCAATGGTGAACGCGATCTCCGGGCTGACGAACTCCCACAGATACCCGCCCAGCGCTGCACTCGGGATGACGATTGTATTCCGGAGCAGATAGTACGCCCCTGTCACTCGTCCTCCGGCGCCCTGTTCGGCGGGTCCGACAATCAGTGCCTTATGAGAGGGTAACCCTGCAAACCGGAGTCCGGAGAACGCGAACACGAGAATCAATACGAGTGAGCTCGCAGGGACGTTTATCAACAGGATCGGGAAGATAGCGTAGACTGCGAACCCGAGTGCGACGACAGGTTTGAGCCCCACGTACTCGGCTACCTTGGCTGCTGGAGCCATCACGAGAAGTGCGACGAGCATCTCCACGCCAAGCAGATACCCGAAGAACGCCTCCGGCGAGAGGTCGATGCCGTAGGTGAGTCCGCCAAGTGAGAGGGAGGTCTCGAAGCCGATTTGGAGGAACTGAGTGACGACGAGGACGAAGAACACGTAGACCATTCCGTTAGCGAATCGAACGAGCGTGTCGCCAACGAGGAGTGGCCGGAGTTCATCCGGCATATCTCGTAGGTCCTGCCGAATCTGGTCGATACCTTCGAAGGAGTCACCAATGGTATCGGAACTGGCGTCGTAGAGGATATGCTGGACGATCGTTCCGAGTGCTCCAAAGATGACTGCCACCCCGAGGACGTACTGGAAGCTGACGGTGAACTCGGGGTGGAAGCCGATGAGGACCGCCGCCAGCACAGGACCGATCAGGAACGCCGTCCGTCGGAACGTTTCCGTGCTCGCGAATCCCGACGCCAACTGCGAGGGGTCGGTGGCCTGTTTGACGACGGCGAAGGAGGCACCGAGGCCGAACGATTTCCACGCCTGCGCGAGGAGGAGGCCGACGAAAATCCAAATCCAGGGTTCGATTGTGATGCTGGCAATCGCTATTGTTCCGATGTTCGGTGCGAGTAACCAGAAGGCGAATCCGAGCGTCGAGAGGAGTCCGAAGACGGTGAGCGCGTACCGTGAGCCGATGCGGTCTGACACTGCGCCGCCGGGATAGGGATAAACCGCAGAGATAATGTTACCGACGGTTCCGAACAGTCCGACGACGAACCCGGACGCACCCAGAGAGACAATGTACTCAGGGAGAAACCGGCTGGTCATCTGAAAGCCCAAGCTAAATGCGAACATCGCCAGCGAGAGTACCAACACGTCCCGCTGAAGTGCGAAAAACTGCCGGAACGCATCAATTGGTCCTGCCGCCTCTGCCTGTTCCTGCGCCATGTTCAGACGTGTGTAGGTTTGACTTAAACTGTTATCGGAGAATGGTCTGGTAGCAGTCTCATGGCGGTTCAAGAGACGTGGGGAACTACGATACGTCCTAGCCGAATACGCGAACGAAATACTCGACTTACATTGGATTCTTCACTATGCTTGCGACAGTGAGCTCATCACCAATGCTGAGATCGTCAAAAGCGTCTTCACCGTCCACTGGATGAGCAGTAACGCGCTCGCAGGCGGCGAACTTGTGGGCGAGGGTTCGTGCCTGTACCGGCGACTTGAATCGTCGTATACCGGATGAAGAAAAGATACTACAGGAGATTAAGGAGTATCCCCCGCGACGGAAATCTCTATAGATCTTTCTCCCAAGAATACGATGAGAGTCTAATTACAGTCAAAGTCAAACTTCCAATAGCCTCGGTGATGGTCTACTGCTACCAGTTTGAAGTGAGATGGGAGACGATCAACCATTTCGTCCAGAAGCGAAGTCGCTCTATCCGGGGATAGGTGAGATGGAGAAAGCTCTCGACATTGCGGCTGGTTCCAGACGGTCGCCTCGTTGCTGGCCGTCGCGTTTGGTGTGGTCAAGATAAGAATGAGCGCCGGGCTTGCTCAGTAATTCGGCTGCTCAAATTGAAGTAGAGTATTCGGGACGGATGACCCCCGAGTGAGTTAGGCTTCCTCGCGCCCCTAATTTATATGTTATATTTGTGTTACGACCAAAGGGAATTTTGTAGCGCACATTCGGCGATGTTCTTTCCGTATTTCGCTGTTCGATCTATGCTATCAAGGACGCGAGTAACGACGAATGCTTCTTTCGGCGTTCGGTCTACTAGAGCCTCGTCTATGACAGATACGTCCTCGGTAACTCGGTTACAGAAGTTGAGAGTAGAATGGATTTCCCCGGCAGAGTAATCGTTGATCACAGCATCTGTGGAGTCTTCGACGATTTGTCGAGAGTCGGACCCAAGGGACCGGACCTCTGACCGTAGTTCTTCGTCGATCTCGCCATCATAGCGACTCGCCACATTCGCAATTTTGACGGCGTGATCCGCTACCCGTTCGAGCTGACGAGCCGTGAAATAATACGCAAACAACTCCCGTCGGGAGAGCCCGAGTTGATTTAGCTCGTCGAAATCCTTGAGAGAGCGGTTGAAGTGACGGGTGATTAGCTGGAAGACACGGTCCGCTTCGTCATCCCGCCGTGAAATATACTCTACTTCAGTAGCGTCTCCAGCGAAGGCGGCAATAGCTGCCTCGTGCATCGACAGTGTGTTGAATCGGAGCTGGATAACTGACTGGCGGATCGAGACTTCACTCGCATCCAATAGCCCTTGAACGGTTATCTGAGACTCTGATTCCTCAGCAACTTCGATACCAGTGAGTTCTCGTGAGAGAGAAATAACCGCTTGCCGTTGTTTCCTCGCAAAGATATCTTCTGGATACAGAGTAATTTTATCGAAACCCGCAGTGTAAGCAGCCTGGAACATCCGCTTAGCTGTCGATACTTCTGAATCCGTCAGGACAATCTCGACGTTCGAAAGTTCACTCTGGTCCTTCTCATTCCGTCGAATGGTGAGTGATCCATCAAGATGCGGATAGAGATACAATAAGTCACCCGCTTCGATGTCGTGTTCGTCTGCCCAGTCGACGGGCATCGAGACCGTATACGTGCCACCACCGACTTTTTGGACCTTTCGTGCTTCCATATCAGTGAATCAAGTCCGAACCATTTCCGGCTAGGTAGGCGGTCTTTACGGCAATGTTAGCCTCGTGGCTAATCTCTTGTTCGAGACATCGCCGTTTAGTCCCCTCACTACTGCCGACAATCTCCGAGCTTGAGACTGTCTCTGCCACGCTGAGAGACATTAAACTGCGGTGCAGTTGGCGTAACCCGAGTGGTTCAAGCTCTCGAACGTCACCTCTGAATTCACCGAGAGATCGCTGGTGTATTGGGCGTGACACAGCTATTATCCGAATTTGCCGGTAATGTAGTCCTCAACACGCTGGCTGTCGGGATTCTCGAAGATCTTCTGTGTATCGCCGAACTCGGCGAGTTCACCACCGGTGAGGAAGACAGCCGTCTTATCGGAGATTCGAGCGGCCTGTTGCATGTTGTGGGTGACGATGGCGACCGTGTATTCCTCGGCGAGTTCCTCAATGAGGTCTTCGATTTTCGAGGTGGCTATCGGGTCCAGCGCAGATGCCGGTTCGTCCATGAGGAGGACGTCGGGATCGACTGCAATCGCCCGAGCAATACAGAGACGTTGTTGTTGGCCACCGGAGAGGTCGAGTGCGCTTTTATCGAGTTGGTCTTTGACTTCGTCCCAGAGCGCTGCACGCTTGAGCGCCTGTTCGACCCGTTCGTCCATGTCGTCCGTGATACCTTGAATTCGGAGGCCGTAGGCGACGTTATCGTAAATACTCTTCGGGAACGGATTTGGATGCTGGAAGACCATTCCAATCCGACGTCGCAGTGCGACGGGGTCAATATCCTCCTCGTACACGTCGGTCCCATTGAAGAGTAGTTTACCGTCGATTGTTGCAGCCTCGACAAGGTCGTTCATCCGATTGATACATCGGAGGAACGTCGATTTCCCGCAACCAGATGGCCCGATGATTGCGGTCACTTGTCGGTTCGGTATTTGGAGGTCGATACTCTGAAGTGCCTGTACATCTCCGTAATGGACGCTCAGATTCCGAGACTCGATAACCGCTTCATCTGAGTCCGGTGTCGGTCGGGTTTCTCGTTCGGAAGTCGAATCCTCTACGTCTGTCGATATCGTCGGAGTCGTGTCGGTATCACTCATTGTAGTTTCCTCAGTTGTCACTTTCGTATCGGTTTCGAATTACGATTGCAGCGGTATTCATCACCAGCATCAGGGTAAGCAGCACCACGGCAGTTGCTGGAACCACGCCATGTCTAAACGCTGCACTAACGTTACTGCGAGCGGCGAAGATTTGCAGTGGGAGTGCCGTCGCGGACGAGAATATGCCCTCTGGCGGTGAGTACTTCGTCGTTGCGACGGCGATGATGACTAGTGGTGCTGTCTCGCCGATAGCCCGAGCAAGTGCGAGAATCGTCCCGGTGAGTATCCCCGGAACTGCTTCCGGAAGTACGACGTTCCGGAGCGTCTGCCACCGACTGGCGCCCATGCCGTAGGAGGCTTGACGTAGCGAATCCGGAACCGATCGGAGCGCTTCCTGTGCGGACACGACGACAATCGGCAGGATGAGCAAGCCGAGTGTCCCTGCCGCAGAGATGACGACACCGGTACCAAATCCGAGCGTGTTCCTGAACAGCGCCAGTCCCAGAATCCCGTAGACGACCGAGGGGACACCAGCAAGATTCGAGATGTTCACTTCGAGAAGTGCTGCGAGTCGCCCGCTCCAACCAGTACTCGCTGCGTACTCTTCGAGGTAAACCGCAGCGCCGACACCAACTGGGAACGCTAAGAGCGCCATGAAACCCACGATGATGATCGAGCCGACGATTTGCGGATAGACTCCTGCTTGACCGGCATCGAGTCCGTTCCACGAAGTCAACAGGAGCGTGGGCGTCACGTAACTCTCGAGTCCCTCGATTCCGAGTTGGCGTTCAAGGACTGCCCCCACGACGATTCCACCGATGACGACGAAGGGACCGAGGACACCAATTCGCCCCTCAGGGTCCGTTGCGACAGTTTCGCCGACGACGTAAACAGTCGGGAGGACCAACGCCGAGGAGAGAACGATCCAGAACGACGGGTCGATGCCGAGCGCGATTCCACCGACAGCGACGAGAAGGGATGTCACGATTACGGCCCCGGCAGCGTAGAGACCACGCTGACGAGACCAGCGACGCGACACGACGACTCCCATAATCACGGCGACTGGGACGGTGACCACGCCGAAGTACGTGATCCATCGCGCGAGGATGTCGACAAGCGGACGAATCGTTCCGTAGAAGAGGTTTGCGACCCCGAAACCGACGAGTATCGAGACGGGAATCGCAGGCCCGATGTAGCTGTTATCGTCCGTGGTCCGACCGTAGAGTGCTACTAGAATCGGGGGAACACCGCCAAAGAGCGCGTAGACGAAGATGTCGTACGGGCTTAGTGCTTCAGCCACCACGTACGAAACGCAACTCACGGTGAGACCGCCGAGGATGACTGCGAACGCTCTCGCATTCGCGGCCCGCACTGCCGGACGACGGCGTGCGTAAAGGGTGAACGCGGCGGTCGGTGTGACGAGCGTCCCGAAGTAGAGGAGGTACCACCGGACAGATGCCGTCAAGGGTCTGAACGCGTCGAACGCGATGTATCCGAACAGTACGAGTAGCGATACGATACCGAGTAGCGTCGCACCGACCAGTCCCGCCTCGAAGAGCCGCCCTTTCAGGTGTTCGAAACGTAGACGGGAGGTCTGGCGCAACTGACTCGCCGTGTCTTCTTCGGCCGCCATTATTCGTACACCTCCCTGAAGTGTCGTCGGACTAGCTCGGCGAGGACGTTCATCCCCAGCGTGATGACGAACAGCGTCATGGCGATGGCAAACATCGCCTCGTACGTCGCTCCGGGCGTCTGGTCGGCTCCCGCAATCTGGACGATCGCGGCAGTCATCGTCTGACTGGACTCGGCTAAGTTACGGAGTACGTTCGGGAAGTAGGGCATTTGTGGACTCATGCCCATCGCCATCGTTACGGCCATCGTTTCACCGATCGCTCGCGAGAGCGCGAGGACGTACGATGCGACGACTCCGGAGGTTGCTGCGGGAACGACTACTTTCGTCGAGACGTCGAACTTAGTCGAACCGAGACCGTAAGCGGCCTCCCGAAGACTATCCGGAACCGAACTGAGAGCGTCCTCACTAATCGAGGAGACCATCGGGATTATCATGATCCCGACGACGATACTTGCAGATAGCGCGTTGAACGTGCGTAGCGACGGCATGATGAACGTGAACTCCGGTACGACTGGGAGTCCGGGCGGAAGTACCCGAACTGAAAGCGGAAGCACGCTGTCTACCAGCGGTGTGATGTACACGAGTGCCATATAGCCGTAGATTACCGTCGGAACGCCAGCGAGAATCTCGAGCGCCGGTTTGAGGATTGATCGCGCTCGCTCGCTCGCGTACTCACTTAGATATATCGCGGCAGCCAGACCAACTGGCAGTGCGATCAATGCGGAAAAGAACGTCACGATGAGTGTTCCGCTGACGAGCGGAAGTACCCCGTACGACTGGCTAATAATCGGACTCCACTTCGTGCCGGTAAAGAACTCGATCGGTGAGACGTTCGCCCAGAACGTAAACGCCTTCCCAGAAAGCGAGAGAACGATTCCGACCGTTACGAGAATCGTCAAAATCCCACACCCCGCTATCAATGCCCTATACAGTTGCTCCTTCCGGACAACAAACTCATTCCGTTGTAATGAATTGGTGTCCGGTTGCATTTCGTTACTCATTTTGAGATGGTGTATTGGTCGGTTATTCCGTTACAGACGACCGATCGCCTATCACCTGCTGAACTCGTATTCACCGGCGATCGCAGCTTCGAGGTTGTTCAGGTTATCTTCGACCATCTGCTTGCTACTCGGGACGTAGCCGATTTCGTTGGCGATGTAGTCCTCGTCGGCCTCGTTGATGTAGAACCGGATGAACTCCTGCAGGTGGTTCTTCTGCTGGAGTTTGTTCATGTTAGCGTAGAAGAACAGTGGTCGAGCCAGCGGGTAGTTCCCGCTCTGCGCAGCTTTGAGACTCGGTTCAACGGGCTCGCTCCCGCCTTCGCTGACACTAAGCGCTTTCACCGTGTCAGGGTTGTTTGTGTAGTAGGCGAACGGGAGATACCCCATCGCATATTTGCTTCCTGCAACCCCTTGCGCGATGAGGTCGTCTTCTTCGGTACCTTCGAAGTCCCCGCGGATCTTGCCCTCCTCGCCGACGACGGCTTCGGTGAAGTAGTCGAAGGTGCCGGAAGTAGTCGCAGCGCCGTAGAGGTCGAGCGGCTCGTCCGGCCAATCGGAGTTGACGTCCGACCAGGTCTTGGGTGCCGTATCCGGCGACCAAATCGTTTGTAGCTCTTTGAGGCTTATCGAGTCGATGAAGTCGGCCTCATTGTTGACGACGATGGTGAGGGCGTCCTGCGCGATGAAGAACTCCACGGGCTCGAAACCGTTGTCCCGACACTGCTGTACCTCTTTATCTGCGATGGGACGACTCGAGTTGTTAATGTCGCTATCGCCGGGGATGAAGACGTTCTTGAAACCACCGGAGCTCCCGTCTCGAGTCAGGTTGAAACCGACCTCCGAGTGATCCTGTTGAAACTGTCGACTAACCTCTTGGGCAATCGGGTAAACGGTACTGCTCCCCGAAATTCGGATATCCCCAGATAGGGCTTCTGATTCACTAGTACCGTTGTTTCCATTACTGTCGGTCGTCGTTCCGTTTGTATCGCTGCCTCTTGTACATCCAGCGACACCTACAGTTCCGACAGTACTAGCAGTAAGAAGGAATTTCCGTCGTGATACATTGCCGGAGAAATTCCCCGAGTTTTGTGCCATCACTTGAGCCAAGACTGAGGACAAATATATCTCTTAGTATGACCCCTATATCTTTTCCCGTTTGACTATATTACTCTATATATCACTATATACTCCCGAAGGGCCTGTATGGGACTCTTGCGACTAACCATACAATGGTGTCTGTCGTAGACTAATCCCCTTCGACAAATCGACTCTTCAGGACGATAAAGGATGCTGTGAGGACCGGAGTGCGTGTTCAGCGGTAAAAACTTCACATCGAAATCTGCGGTCGTTCGGTTATTTGGAGAAAAACGTCGGATACAGTTATCGGCTGAACTCGTACTCACCGGCGATCGCAGCTTCGAGGTTGTTCAGGTTATCTTCGACCATCTGCTTGCTGCTCGGGACGTAGCCGATCTCGTTGGCGATGTAGTCCTCGTCGGCCTCGTTGACGTAGAACCGGACGAATTCCTGTAGATGGTTCTTCTGCTGGAGTTTGTTCATGTTGGCGTAGAAGAACAGCGGTCGGGCTAGCGGGTAATTCCCGCTCTGTGCAGCTTTGAGGCTCGGTTCGACCGGCTTGCTCCCGCCTTCGCTGACACTGAGTGCTTTCACCGAGTCGGGATTGTTCGTATAGTAGGCGAACGGGAGGTAGCCCATCGCGTACTTATTGCCCTGCACGCCCTGCGCGATTAGGTCGTCTTCCTCAGTACCTTCGAAGTCCCCGCGGATCTTGCCCTCCTTGCCGACGACCGCTTCTGTGAAGTAGTCGAAGGTGCCGGAGGTGGTCGCAGCGCCGTAGAGGTCGAGCGGCTCGTTCGGCCAGTCGGAGTTGACGTCCGACCACATCTTCGGGGCAGTATCCGGCGACCAGATTGTCTTGAGGTCTTCGAGGCTTATCGAGTCGATGAAGTCGGCCTCGTTGTTGACGATGATAGTGAGCGCGTCCTGCGCGATGAAGAACTCCACGGGCTCAAAACCGTTGTCCCGACACTGCTGTACCTCTTTGTCTGCGATGGGACGACTCGAGTTATTGATGTCGCTATCGCCGGGGATGAAGACGTTCTTGAACCCACCGGAGCTCCCGTCCCGAGTCAGGTTGAAACCGACCTCCGAGTGATCCTGCTGGAATTGACGACTAACCTCCTGGGCCACCGGGTAAACCGTACTACTACCGGAGATGCGGATATCGCCGGACAAAGTCTGCGACTCGGTGGTTTTGTCGTTCCCGTCAGTGCTCCCATCATTGCCTTCGTTACCCCCATTGTTGCTCTCGCTGCCAGACGAGTCCGACGTGTCGCTATTACCGGTACATCCAGCGAGGCCAGCGACCCCAGCCACTCCAGACGTGAGCAGGAATTTCCGACGCGATACGACATCTGAGAACTGCTCCGAATCTTGTGCCATCAACTGGAACAGGGTGGATAGTAAATAAGCGTCTTTATATGAGTTGTACGAGGGCCTATAGTCTTGGTTATACCGGTATACTAAGAATGACGGATATATAGTCGTATATTGTGGTCCGAGTATAATACGCTCTGAGCGAAAACAGAAGTAAATCGCCGAAACGACTCTTGCAATCGCTACTGGCGACAAATCTCTGGATAACTGGCCTTGTTTAAGCCCTTGCTGACAAATATGACTGGTGAGTAGCTGAAGAAAATGGATGCTCTGTCGATGTCACGATTCCTTCGGTTCGTTGAACGGGCTATGATGCTGGCTCGCCGTGCTGCACTACGATTCTCGACACGCTATTCATGGAAGCGGTTCACGCTCCACCAACATGTCGTCCTGCATGGTTGCTCTCCACGGCACTGAAAAAAGCGCTCCACTCAAATAATCCAACAAAGTTGTCCAATTCCCTTCGGCAATATAGTGGTACAATGAGCAATTAGCAGCAGCTATTTATGAAACAACCAGTTTTCCAGTCAAGTCACCCAATGAGTGAACGTCCTCTCACGACCGACGATTGGTCCGGCTCCACGGACGATTACGCCAACACTACGAGAGATCCGGTAAAATCAGTCTCGGCACAACCGACTCTAGACCTGCGTCTAACCATCGTGAAATACCACGAGCAACCAGATCGGGGAACGATACATCCGCCGGAGTTGACCGGAAGTAATCGGATGGAGACCTGGTTGACCGCAAATATGTCTGCGTTTGTTGCACTCTCGGAGTGGCAGTAGGTGAAATCGCAGTATCCTTGGCCTTGTTGATGACGGTCAGTAACCTACAGCGTCAAAACCCCGACTATAGTGGTCAATCTCATTCAGTTGTACCTTGTCAGTCCTAATGGATGTTCAATTCTGTTGAGGGCAGTTAGAGTTGGGCGTACAACTCCGGATGGATAAGACATTACTCACTGTATTCGAAGTCACTTGAACTATGAGCGCCCTCAAGTGACGCAAGTCGTGTCGCGATTTGTTCACGGAAGGCAAGACCTCCAAGAACCGTTACCGTAAGAATCACTTGTCCAACTGCCTCAAATGGCATATCGTATTTCGACGGGGTCATATCTAAAGAAGATACTGGTAGCTCCGCCTCCATTTTGTCCCAATCTGCGATGTACACTAAAAACTATCGTCCAGTTTCAGTCTAGAAAATTTGCGTGGGATTGCGGGAAGTCAAATAGTAAATGGTAGGAGTAAACGATACTATATATCGGTACGTTCGGTTCTGTTCGTTATGTCTGGGTACGGCAAGGAACTAATCCCTCATAGCAATGCTCTTTTTATTCACCAAGTGACTACCCGGTGATGGCTCAAACAACGGAGTCGACGCGGGGCAAATCCACCGCGTTCACGACCGACGTGGAACTGACGAATCTCGTGGTCATCGCGGGGCTCACGGCGGTACTGTTCGCAGGGGCATTAGCAATCGGTGAGGGTCTGGGCGAGATTCCTCCGGACATCGACTGGAAGGCGTTCTTCGTCGTATACACGGTCATCGCGTTCGTCCCATGGGGGACGCCGACCATCGCGGCGGCTGTCGGCGCAACCCTCGCAGAAGGTATCCTCGACTTCTTCGAGGGCATCGAACCGGACGAACCGTTCGGCTGGACCGGCTACGTTGTCGGCTTCACGGTCGCGGGATACTTCATGAAAGACCCGAGTAACAAGGTGAAGCTCACCATTGGTGCCGTGCTCGGCGCGTTCATACAGTTTGCCATCGAGGGGCTGAGTCTAATCCTTGTCTCGGGCGACGCGATGTCCGTGTATCTGACGGCACTCGCCGGCAACACGGTCACCCACGGTATTATCCTCGGTGCGATTCCGCTCATCCCCGTCGTCTCCGCGCTTCAGGGTCGCATGAAGCGCATGATGGCACCCGCCGCACAGCAATCCAACTGACGCGATAGCAGTTTTCTGTACCATGAATCCGACAAACCGAGCGAACGGGGGAATAGATGCTTAGCGTAGATTCGTTCACGTTCACGTACCCGACGCAGGACGACCCTGCATTGTCGGACCTGACGGTCCAGGTCGACGAGGGTGAGGTACTCGGTGTCGTCGGGCCGGTCGAAGCCGGGAAGACGACCCTGGCGATGAGTCTCGCCAGTTTCGCACCCCAAAACACCGGGGGGACGACCAGTGGTGACATCTCTGTCGCCGGACGCGACCCACGCGAGGCCGACGACAACAAGGTCGCAATGGTGTTCGAGGACTACGCCGCCCAACTCACCCAGGTTCGGGTCATCGACGAAGTCATCGCACCGCTGGTGAACCGCGGCATTCCGCGCGACGAGGCGACCGAGCATGCGCGTGACCTGCTCGAACGGGTCCGCATGGCCGACACCGAAGACAAGTTCACCTGGGAACTCTCTGGCGGCCAACAGCAGCGGCTGGCCATCGCTGCCGCACTCGCCATCGACCCCGAGGTAATGATATTCGACACCGCACGGGACATGCTTGATCCTGAGGGCCGCGACGATGTCGGGAACCTCGTCGCGTCGCTTGCCGGTGAGAAGACGCTCGTTGTCACAGAAAATGACCCTGACGCGCTGGTCGGCATTGCCGACAAACTGCTCGTCCTCAACGACGGTCAGCGCGTCGCATTCGGCCCTGCTGACGACCTCCTTCGAGACCAGGAACTCTTCGAGCGGATCGGGGTCGCTCCACCGGTCTGCTGTGAGATTGCGAACGATGTCGGGTTAGCTGGGAACCCGCTGACGCCGGGCGAGTTCCTCGACGCGTCTGAGCGTCATCGCACCGCTAATTCACGAGGATCGGATGTAACGGTGCAAGCACCGGATGGGGGCATCCCTAAAGCAGCGGACTTCGGCGAACCGCTCGTCCGCGTCGAAGGTGCCAGGTACGAGTACGGTACCGACGAGGTGGCAGTGGATGAAGTGGACTTCACCGTCCACGAGGGGGAGGTTCATGCGGTCATCGGTGGCAACGGTGCCGGGAAGACGACGTTCAGCAAACTTCTCGCTGGCCTGTTCGAGCCGACGGCAGGGACGGTGTCCGTTGACGGCGACTCGACTGAGGGCCGTACTGCGCGCAACGTTGCAGAAACGGTCGGCATCGCCCTCCAGAACCCCGACGAACAACTCTCCGAACAGACCGTCGAAGCGGAACTCCGTTTTCCGCTCGAAAAGCGCCAGTACGAAAAAACCGGGCTGCTGGGCCTCTCGAAGCGTGAACGTTACGACAAGGAATTCATCGATTCCCGCGTGGAGGACGTGCGTCGCCTTGTCGGGTTAGACGAGGAGCAACTCGACGAGGACCCCATGTTCTTGCCACGCGGCCAGCGGCGGCAGGTGAACATGGCGAGCGCGTTGATGCCCGACCCGGACGTGCTGGTTCTCGACGAACCAGTTGCCGGTGTAGACGCCACAGCTCATCGCCACGTCGAGCAGACGATCTCCCGATTGACTGACCAAGGGAAAGGAGTCGTCGTCATCGACCACGATATGGACTTCGTCTGTGAGGTGGCCGATACGATCACGGTTCTTGATGATGGGTCTATCGCGATGCAGGGACCGACGAAAGAAGTGTTCGACCGCGATAACTGGGAGTGGCTGACAAGTCGGCATCTGCTTCCGCCTCGTCCCGCCCGGCTCGCACGGCAGGTCGGTATCGAGGCGTTAACCGCCGATGAATTCGTCGAACAATTTGCTTCGCGCGTGGAGGTGTCAGGATGAAGCGGCGCGTGCCGGTCGTCTACAACGACCGCGATACGTGGCTCCACCGCCGTGACCCGCGGGCGAAACTCGGCGTGTTCGTGGCGATGCTCCTGTATATGTACGTTGCACCGACCTGGGAGTGGATGGTGGTGTCGGTCGGCATCGGCCTCGGGATGGTCGCACTCGCTCGCGTTCCCCCCAAGTGGATCGGCGCGCTCTTGGCTCTGCAACTGGTGAACGTGCTCGGAATCCTGGCGTTTCCGGCCATCCAGCGCATGGTAGCCGGCGGCACGGCCTTCGGTGGCAACTTCGACTTTGGACTCAAACTCGCACTGTCCTGGCAGTCCGCACTCCTCGTCAGCGCCAGCCTCTTCACCACGATGGAACTCACCGAGATTACCGACGGCCTGCGGAAGCTCAGCGTTCCTGAACTCCTCTGCTTCACGTTAGAGTACGTCTTCCTGCTATTCTACGTCACCATCAGTGATCTCTTCCGTATAATGGACGGCATGAAGGTCAAAGGCCTTGAGATCGAGACGCGGAACCCACTCAAGTTCGCCAAGAACGTGCCGAGTTTGGCAGTCCCGATGTTCATGACGGTCCTCCAACGGTCGAACACGATGATGTCGGTGCTGACGATGCGCGGGTACTCGTTCTCGAACGAGGGACGGGAGCTCCGCCACGACCTGCAATTCGACGGTGGAGACACTATGCTCGTGGTGGCGGCAGTAGCGGTTCTCACTGTCACCGGAGCTGTCAACTTCGGCTTGCTGACCGTCCCGTTTTTGCCAGCATCTGGAGCGTGACCATGACGAATACAGAACCAACTACACGACAGCCGGAAAACGATTCGCGTACGTACGTCAATCCGAGCACTGCTGAAGGATGGAGCCGACTTGGCCTGTTTTTCGGCATGGGATTTTTCGCCATTGGTAATCTCCTTGAGATGGTCGCAGTCGTTTGGGGTGGAACCGTCATGATCGCTGGCGCATTCACCCTCAATACTGCTGGGAAACTCGCCCACTACTGGAGCCTCTCAATCCCCCGTGCCGAACAGGTGAAACTTTCCGCGTCGTGGATACTCCTCGCCCTGACTGTGGTCGGCTTGCTACTGAACTATAGCTACGCCCGTTACGGACCCGGTGAGGCATCGTTCTTCTGGTCGTTCGCAGTCGCGGGACTCGGGTTCGGACTACTTCATATGGCCGCACAGTCGAAGTACCTGCCAGTAACCGAGAAAACGGCTGACGAATGATACAGGAAACGGTGTCGGATACGACTGTTATTTCGGGTCACCAGACGGGGAACACCCATCTTTTTACGCCAAAGGGCTACTTCCAAATATGACTGAGTTGGCCACGTCGAGGGGTGCTGAAGAAACTGAGACAAGCAATCACGCCGTTGTCGCACTAGTTATGTACGGTGCGGTCTTCTGGGGCTGGCTCAAATTGGACGACGTATTACGTTCAGTAGTAGGTGGTGGTGTCAATTTGTGGTTGTGGGGTTTCGGGGTTCCGATTTTGTGGGGCCTTCTGCTGATCTGCCTCCTAAAGCGATGGACGTGGGCGTGGATGAGCACGCTCTTGTTCGGTGCCGTGACGATGATGATGTTTTTGTTCCTTGGTAAGCAAATTCCAGCAACTGTGATGGGCGGGACGACGGTGTACTTTCTTCTGAAGGCCGGTCACTATGGTGTCGGGAAGCAGCATCCAGAATGAGATAGACAGCACACGTCTACATATGCAGAGGTGACTGCTGCATCTATTCTCTGAGTCGGTCACGGCACAGCTGACAAGATTTGGATAGGTCGCCTGCATTCGTGGAAGAAACACCGTGCGAATCGGTCAGTGGCTCGTCTGGCGAGACACTTGATTGGTAGACACAGCATCGGACTCGGTATCGACGGTGCAGTCAACTGTCAGCAGTATCCTCACCCGTCTGTTCCAGTAGCTCAACCATCTCTCGGGTGTTGTCACGAATGTCCTGACTCATAACGAAGGTAGTCACCATATACAAGACAGTGATTCCGAGGGCGATGGTTCCGAGAGGGGCCATGAATACCAGAAGATGAGTCTAATCATATAGAATTTGGTAATAGAAATTATAGGGCGCAAGCCAGCCACGCATCGAGCAGACCTCTTCGACGCGACCTCCGTGCAGCATCACTATGATGAACTCAACGCCAGTTCAGTCCCGATTATCTGCTCTCTATCTGACGTTCAGAACACCTCGTCGATGTCGTAGGTGAGACAGCCAATAGCGAGTTCACGGAACTACCTCCACGAGCGTCGGGGGCGGACGAATGTGCCGTATTTCTGTTTGAGATGAGAGTTCACCGTCTCGCTCTGACTACGTTACCCGTAGCGGTCGGCGTCGAGCCGAGAGTTCCACGCCTCGTGGAGCGGCGAAAAGTATCGATGCTTGATCACCGGACGAACATCCCGTCACGGGCTGACGCGCGAATTTTCTGGTCGTCGTCACGTGTAGATCGATAATCGCGTTTGACTTCTCGAATCCAATCGAGACGCACGTCTGGTCGGCTGTCTCTCTCGAAACAGCCAGAGAAGACGGATGAAAGCGTTACAGATAGGACCTTACGTCGCTTCATAACGGACCCACTCCCCGACTGAGTGATGGATGTTCGAGTCAGTTTGATACTCTCGAATATCACTTCCTGGACTTTCCCCGTCGATATCTCGTATTCCGCTGAGACCGCTACGTTCATCTCTCCTCCCCGACGAATCTTACATCGATTTTGCCCTTATTGATATGGATGTTATGTTCTGGACTGATCCCTTTATTCTCTTTCGGGGCTGTATTCCACGCGCTCTGTGGCACGTCAAAGGTTTTCTGAAGGTTCACACCTTCTCCACTTGTCTCGAGTTTGTGGATGTACGTCGTAGGGTCCGAAATAACAATCACCAGGTATTCGCCATTTAAAATGGTCCCCTCGCCCTCAAATACTAGTGTTCCTTCATCCGACCCTCTATTGACCGTTAGCGAGATCTCGACCGGATTCTCGCAATCGTTATAAATCTCTACTCCATGCGAATTATCGGCTGTTTTTGACTTCTCACCCAAAACGACCTCGGTAAAGGGCGCTTGACCGGGGTATGAGCGAGCAAATTCACTTATACGTTTTTTGACTGGTATTCCACTCGTTTTTGTCACCGTAAACTCTGATTTCTCTTCTGTTCCTACTACCGAAGTACAGCCAGCAAACGGGACAGTTAATGCAAGACCGCTAAGTCGGAGTACCTGACGGCGTCTCATATTTCAAGATTTGTGGAGAATATCAAAATCCCTGTGGAAGGTCAAATACTCTTCTAATGGCTTCTTCGTTCACAAAATACTTTGTCTGTACTAACGATTAGCGATTCTCGTAGTCGGCCTCCACCTCATGCCACATTCGCGCACTGGCCTTGTTTAGACGTGATGCAGATCGCCATTACGGTCTTTGCAGAAAAAAACGAGATTGGATAGAGAGACACTCTCGGCCTAATTCTATTCACCCTCCAGAGCCACCGATCGACGTATTCACATCGTCTAAACACGGCCCACGCACGGTATTTACCAAGGCAACTAAAATCTATCACCGATTGAGGCTTTCAACAGCCCGGATAAATAGGTTTCTTCCGGATCAATGGAAAGCAAAGCTCGAAGAAGGACTCAATACCGAGGATACCGACATTCGTTTGAACTAGCGGTATCGGTTCTCAGAAACTATTCGATAGCGACAACGGCGTCGACGGTTACTGCGGCACCGCCGAGTAATTCGCAAACACCGACAGTCGTGCGTGCCGGATACGTCTCATCGAAGTACTGCTCGTAGGTGTCGTTCACCTGTTCGTACGCGTCCATCTCGGCGAGATACAGAGTGAGTTGGAGAACGTCGTTCATCTCTCTACTGTGGCGTTCCAGTTGCGATTCAAGATTCTGTAAGCACCGTTCCAGCTGTCGGGTAGGCGGCTCATCGCTCATAACTCGATCTCCATCTTCTGGGAGTTGTCCCTCAATAAAGAGGAGGTCTGACTCACCAGTTTTCTTCCCGTATCCGGCAATGAACTCCGTTCCGTCACGCTGTTTTCGGCTGGTCATACTGGCCCGAGCTAACTGTGCGTCGCCCCGTGAGTTTGATTCCATATCTGAGTTTAGTATTTACTAAACTATAGTCCTTTCCACTTTTCCCAGATAGTGGGGTTATACCCTTATGTTCTTTCTCTATATGCTAACTAGCCCTCTCATCCGAAACCGTTAATTGAGTCTCTATTCAAATCAAAACCGATGGCACAAGCTACGGACCGACTTCGGCGGTATCTCGATGATGAACTCGGGGAGTGTCGCAACGAGGATGTCGAGCGCCGCCTCGACGAACTCAGCACTCTCGAAGCCGCAATCGGGACAGCGCAAGTGGATGCTGAACTCGATGTGCTCTCGGCACTCTCCAACGACACGAGGTATACACTCGTCCGCGTCCTCGTCGCTGCGCGGGAGGAACTCTGCGTCTGTGAACTGAATGCGGTCGTCGACGTGACCGAAAGCGGCCTCAGCCACGCGCTCTCGAAGCTCGTCGATGCAGGACTAGCTGAGAGCCGAAAGGACGGCCGATGGAAGAAGTACCGTGCAACGAACCGGGCTGTCGCGCTTGTCACCGTCCTCGAGGGGAGCGTGAACGCCGATGAGTAACGCCGACGCCCACGATCACGGCCCGAACTGCGACTGTGAGAGCTGTGGCGACCCGCGGTCAATGGACTTCCTCGATAAGTACCTCACCGTCTGGATTCTCGGTGCGATGGTCGTCGGTGTGGGACTCGGATTCGTCGCCCCGTCGGTGACCCAACCCATTCAGGACTTCCACCTCGTCGAAATCGGGCTCATCGCGATGATGTATCCGCCGCTGGCGAAGGCCGATTACTCGCAACTTCGCGCGGTATTCAGTAACTGGCGCGTCCTCGGGTTGAGCCTCGTTCAGAACTGGTTGATTGGGCCGACGCTTATGTTCGGGCTCGCCGTGGTCTTCTTCAGCGGACTGGTTCCCGGCCTGCCCGCTCGCCCCGAGTTCTTCCTCGGCCTCGTGTTCATCGGGATGGCCCGCTGTATCGCCATGGTGCTCGTTTGGAACGAACTTGCAGAGGGATCGACTGAGTACGTTACCGGGCTGGTCGCGTTCAACAGCCTCTTCCAGATCATCACGTATGGGGTGTACGTCTGGTTCTTTGGGCTGTTCCTCCCGCCACTACTCGGGATGGAGACACTCGTCGCGGGCATCCAGACGTTCAACGTGACGCCGATGCAGGTGTTCCAAGCGATCGTTGTCTTCCTCGGCATCCCGTTCGTCGGCGGGTTCCTCACGCGATATATCGGCACGCGAACTAAGGGCGAGGAGTGGTACGACGAGACGTTGGTCCCGAAGATCGACCCGCTTACGCTCGTCGCGCTCCTCTTTACGGTCATCGTGATGTTCGCCACGCAGGGCGAGAACATCGTCGCCTCGCCGGGTGACGTGCTCCTGATCGCCGTTCCGTTGACGATCTACTTCGTCGTGATGTTCCTCGTGAGCTTCGGGATGGGCAAGGGCATCGGCGCGGACTACTCGACGACGACGGCCATCGGGTTCACCGCCGCCTCGAACAACTTCGAACTCGCAATCGCGGTCGCCGTTGCGGTGTTCGGCGTCGGCTCCGGCGTCGCGTTCACGACCGTCGTCGGCCCGCTCATCGAAGTACCCGTCCTGCTTGCGCTGGTCAACGTCGCACTGTACTTCCAGCGAAAGTTCGACTGGAGTAGCGACGGAGCAGCGAATCTTGACGTAACCGCACGCGAAACGACGACTGACGACTAATTCAAACCATGTCCATAGATACTGACGCAACCGACCCGATTCGCATCGCCTTCATGTGTGTCCAGAACGCCGGGCGCTCCCAGATGTCCACCGCGTTCGCCGAGCGCGAGCGGGATCGCCGGGGACTCGGCGACGACGTCGAGATTCTGACCGGCGGCACCCATCCAGCCGACCACGTCCACGATGAAGTCATTGAGGTAATGGACGAAGTAGGGTTCGACCTCTCCGATCGAACACCGCGAGAGATCTCCTTGGAAGAGTTGCAGTCTTGCGACTACGTTGCCACGATGGGCTGTTCGACCCTTGACGTTGGCGAGGTGGGAGAAGATGTAGATATCCACGACTGGGCTCTGGACGATCCTGATGGAGAGGATCTTGACCGAGTGCGTGAGATTCGTAATGAAATTGAACAGCGTGTCACTGCTCTGTTCGACGAGTTCAGCGATGCACCCTGAACGGAGACACCGCTGACAGAACTGCTGTCTCTATCTACTATATTGATCAATCCACAGAGAGTCCACTTCTCGGTGCAGAATCGGAAATTCGTATTCTACCCAGAGACCGATTCGGTGAAACACCAAATCAGTAGGGCTGCGTATCTTGTAGCCCAATTCGAAGTGGGTTAGCGGTACGCGTCGAACTCCTTGCCAAAAAGTAGGAAGTAGCCAGTTCCGACGAGACCAATGACAGAGGCGACCGTGAAGGCGATCTCGGGACTGACGAAATCCCAGAGATAGCCACCGAGGACAGCACTGGGGATAACCACCGTGTTCCGGAGCAGGTAGTATGTGCCCGTAACGCGGCCGCCGGTATCCTGCTCAGCGGGCCCGACGATTAGTGCCTTATGCGAGGGCAGGCCAGCGAAACGGAGTCCCGAGAACGCAAACACAAGGATCAACGCAAGTGCACTCTCCGGGGTGTTGATGAGCACAATCGGGAAAATAGCGTAGACAGCGAACCCAAGTGCGACGACGGGCTTGAGTCCCACATACTCGGCTGCCTTGGCGGCGGAAGCCATCACGAGCAGTGCGACTAGCATCTCGACGCCCAGCAGGTAGCCGAAGAATGCCTCGGGTGAAAGATCGAGCGCGTACGTAAACCCGCCGACACCTACAGTCGTTTCGAGGCCCACGCTAAGGAACCGAGTGATTACGAGGACGAAGAATACGTAGACCATGCCGTTGGCGAACCGGACGAGGGTCGCCGACGAGTAGCGGACGGAGTTCTTCGGGCATGTCCCGGAGGTCCCGCCGGATCTGGTCGAGACCCTCGAAGGAGTCCCCGATGGTGTCTGAACTGGAGTCGTAGAGGATGTGCTGCACGATGGTACCGACGGCCCCGAATACGACCGCGACCCCGAGAACGTATTGGAAGCTGACGGTGAAGTCGGGGTGGAAGCCGATGAGGACGGCGGCCAGCACCGGACCGATCAGGAACGCGGTCCGGCGGAAGGTCTCGGTGCTGGCGAAGCCCGCGGCCAGCCGCGACGGGTCGGTCGCTTGCTTGACGACCGCGAAGGTCGCGCCGAGACCGAACGACTTCCACGCTTGTGCGAGGAACAGTCCGACGAGGATCCAGATCCAAGGCTGGATAGCAACGCCCGCGAGTTCGATCGTCCCGATGGTGGGTGCAAGCAACCAGAACCCGAAACCTGCTGTCGAGAGCAGACCGAAGATAGTGAGCGCGTACCGCGACCCAATGCGGTCGGATACCGCCCCGCCAGGGTACGGGTAGACGGCCGAGATGATGTTCCCGACCGTTCCAAACAGTCCGACGACGAAGCCAGACGCACCGAGTGCGACGATGTACTCGGGCAGGTACCGGCTGGTCATCTGGAAGCCCAGACTGAACGCGAACATCGCCAACGAGAGCACCAGTACGTCCCGTTCGAGCGCGAAGAACTGACGGAACGTATCCAGGGGTGTCGTCTCTTCCGCTTCGACCGAGACTCGTTCTTGACTCATTGGTACTGATTCAATAGTTACTCGTTCGACAGCCCGATTCGATCAAAGAAATCTTCGACGAGACGCCGGGTCTCGTCACGCTGAGCCCGAACTCCCTCAATATCGTCTATACCGACTGACCCGTGGACTTCGACGTCGGCTTCCTTTGCAGCGTCTCGAGCCTCAAGATCATCCGTAAGAAGGACAGCGTTTCGATTGATTGCGAGGTAGAAGCGGAGCAGTTCGCGTTCGCAGACTGATTATCCGTCGGCAACTCCGTTATGCTGCTGATGGATTTCTCTCAAATCCAGTATCACGACTCCGTCGGTTATTCAGTGGTCTGTCGGTCTTTCTCTCGGCAGGTGGCGACGAACTCTTCTACGACAGATTTGAATTCCTCGATATCCACTTTCGAGGCAAACGTTTTGAAGTTCACAGCCGTTGCTCCTTGAGGAATTCCCCGAAGTGTCTGGAAGTTTCTCTCGTATTCGTGGTAGTCCTCCGCGGCCCACGGCACTGCATCGAGGTCCGAATCGTGGTCCATCGGCATCCTCGCGGGCCAGACTTGCACTTCCCTGTTGATACTCGCAGTGAAAACACTGGGATCTCCGTGATAGTCCCCCAAGTGTGCATCAACCTTGCATTGGAAGTTGGCGTTCTTGGCCTCGCCTATAGTGACATCGTCTCCGATTTCTCTCGCAAACTCGTAGAGTTCCTTGAAGGAATTAGCCGTTCTACTAGAGATTTCACCAGTGTCCTGTTTGAGATCGAGATCAGTTAGCAACTCTTCCTCCGACTCAACGTATTCGGGGCCCGTTCGAGACATCAGTCTAACTTGAAATCCGCCCTATCCTTAAGTACCTACTCTATTATGATTCCCAGCCAGTAGTTCTTCTCTCCTGTGTTCAAATCCCATCGTCTCCTTGTTGACCGAAGATGCAGAGCTACCGGGCGAGCCGTCGCTCGGTGACTCGGATGGTCCGGCCACAGACGAGGTGGCCGGATAACGGAGTGGCCGGACTCAACCATACCCCGAGAGGGACGTATCTCTAGCCCAGACTAGCTCGGTCGGCACCGAACTGGATCCGTCACGACGTGTAGACCACCCTCAACGGTGGATCCTCGTGGCGGTGACACCGTACGCTTACTCGTACGTCTCTCAGTTCCAGCGGTAGATACGGAGGGGGTGGGCTGGGAGAGTGACCGCCAACAGCGTCTGTGGCCGGGGCGGAACGTCCCCGAGGAGGGTTGTACTGGTGTATGGTGCTGTTCTCGGGGAGTCTGTTGAAATCCTCGGCAAATGAGGGGCCAACGTGCTGAATACAGCGGATGTGAGGAGGACTATGGCTGGACGGTTGACGAACAAATCCTCCTGAGTAATCAACGAGATTCCATCATCGACTACGCATGCAACTCACTAGGGCTTCGTGTTGTCGCAGTACAGTAGCTTTGAGATTTATAGTGAATACAACTAGTGAAGTGGTTGGGGCTACCTAGCGGAAGCCGGGAGCGGAATCGACAGCCGGTAAATAAAGATGGCGCAAGTTAAGGGAAAAGAGTCGGAGATCGAGTTCAGGCGGTTCGCGGTTGCAGACTGATTGCTCAGGGTTTCTCGGCTTGCATCAGCTTCTCGGCAACGACATCGGGCAGGTAGACGTCGTCTCGGTAGGCCTCGACGCCAGCGTCGAACGCCGTTTGCGAGATGCCACACTGCTCGAACGTCTCAATGACGAACCGCGTCCCCCACTTGGTCGCGACATCTCTTTCCTTGGCTGTCTCAACGAGTTTCTTATCGTTGGTCACCAGCACATCTGAGTGCCGTTCGGCCAGCGCTAGACACGTCTTGTCGGCCTCGCTGAGCGCTCCGGGAACGCCGGTCTCGGGGAGCTCAGTCATTGACTGGACCGTCAGCCATTCCGGGGTGCTGTCAACGTCGCGACCCGGTAGGAACTCGGCCGTCTAGATGCGTTCCGGTACTCGAAGTTTGTTCTCCGGTGAGTAGAACGCCAGCGAATCGAACCAGCCAGCGCTGTAGAAGGAGCTGAGAATCACGTTGTCCAGTACGAACGGCATGCTCACTCGGAGTCGAAGACCTCCGTTCCCTCGAACAACTCACTCGGGTCGTCAGGACCGTACCGCGGCCGGATGCCGTGGTCGGCCAACAACTCCTCGAACTCCTCAACGCGGACGTCCGCGAGTTCTGCGCCACGGCTCACCGAGATGTCCAACTTCTCGTAGGCGAGGACCGCGCCTTCGTGCTTGACCCCTTCGCCGATGGCGTCGATGGATCGCTCCGGCGGGTATACACCGGGATCCTCACCGCTAGCTTCAGCCAGACAGTAGTCCGCAAAGGCGATGTCCAAGAGCATATCGTCGGTCACGCGGTTCTGCTCGCCCCCACCGATGAGGACGACGCGACTCATGAGGGCGTGCCAGCAGACAAACAGGCTGTCGGTGTCGGTCGAGCGGTCGAGACGCCGCTCCAGTTCATGCTGCACGTCAAGGACCTTATCGAAGTACAGCCCGAGAATCAACGCCTCACGCTCCTGGTTCCGGCCCTCAAGGAGTTGCTCTAGTGCTTGCTCGCGCATCTCGGTCAGGGGCCGCTCGACGATGCCCATCAACTTGCCGAGGACCTTCGCCCCGCCTAAATCGCCGATCAACCACGCAGCCCGGTTCACGAAGGACTGCTTGTCCCCGTCGCCGAAACCATAGGTCTCGCCGACCTCCTCTGGGGACATTCGGAAGCGTTCTTTAGCTGGCTTGTCCACGACCTCCTTGGCTGTCGCGACGAAGCTCGGGAGGTCAAAGACGTCGGCGGCACTCTCAAGAAGGGAGAGAACGGACCGATACTCAGTCGAGAGTCGCTCGAACGGTCCCTGACCGGACTCGAAGTTCTTCTCGGTTGCCGCCATACGGATCTCTACGATAAATAGTGCGCCCGTCCGTTAAGTCTCTAATGGTGATTGTGACCTCCCGTGAAGATTTCACTCCGGATAGGCGTGGTTTACCCCTCTAGTACCCTCCTTCATTTGTCGAACAATGGTTGTGGTTGCTCGAGCAGCGATGTTCTCATTCGCTTCGCTTACGAGAAGCGGTGAGATGAACGCGTTCGTCTCACCGAGCGAACACGGAGCAGTGGGTGGGGAGGCAGGCGATGGGTGAGTTCATATTAGATCGTCTTTCCGCAACTCTATATAAGAGCGGGTGATCTCGCTCTTATGTAGAACTGCGGAACGCCCCCATAACAAGGCAGTCGATGATGATATCGACGGATGCGCCGGCAAGGTTTAGCGACCGAATAAGGCCGAACGTGTGAGCGGCCTGTTCCAAGCCCTGCTTGGACAGGCCGCGGAACTTCCGCAGCCACGGTTGAACAAGCGAAAAGAGGCACTCAGCCTGGTTAATGTGGACGCCGTCGGGGGATACGTATCTCTCTTTGTGTACGACTGTTCGGTGGTCACGCTCCATCTCTCTGTAGGCTTGGAGTCCGTCTGTCCAAACCTCTCCTAGTGGCTGGGAGAGGTCTTCAGCCTCCTGAATCACTGGTTCCAGATCACCGCTGAAGTCGATGCCGAGCTGGCCGCGGATCACGCGAAGCGAGTCGCGGCACGCCGCGACGAGCGTCAGCTGATCACCGTGGCGGCCCCGCCAGCGTGAGCGGCCAGTTTGGGACGAACCGCCGCGAGAACGACTGCTTCGCGGCGGCTCTTGTCCCTTGTAGCCCGAGCAGACTGTGCCAGATTCGTCGACTTGCGTCGGTCCAGCGATGGTCTGGTCGAGGAGGCCCCAGACGACGGGGAAGCCGCGATGGATCGCGGCTTCCGCCTCCCGAATCGCCGTGTGAACGGTTTTGTAGGCTCGCCCGAGGAAGGGCGCGATCTGGTTGATACTGAGCAATGTATCGGCGTAGAGCGTGAATGCGAGAAGTACCTCGCCGCAGGTGAGGTGCTTCTCATGAAATGGCGTTCCGTAGGTGTAGACCGGCTTGAAGTTGCAGTCACGGCACCACACGCGGTCGAGATGCGACCACGTTTGAACGGAGCTGTGCCCGCACCGTGGACAGGACGTATTCTCCCAGAATTCCTTGAGTCGCCGCTCGATGGCCGCATCGAGCGGCTCGGTGTCGATCTCGACGATGCCCAACTCGATCAGCTCTCGAAACATCGCGCCGAACGCCGGCTGAGCAGAAGACATACTCCCAGATTATGGCTGGCTCAGTGTAACTACAGGGTCTTTCCGTAGTTCTACATAAGAGCGTCGAGGATTAACCAACACAGAACCGTATCTCTTTCTGGTGTTGGTTAACGGAGTGGCAGCGAGCAGTTTGTATACATCTGAGAGGCCAACGTGATTCTCATGCCCAGTACAGACGCACTCAACGATGCATCAACCGACCACGAACGGTTTGAAGCGGAACTCGTCGCACAGAATCAAGATACCGCCCGCGTCGCAGTAGCGGATATTGACCACGGGAGGGCCCCATTCCCTCGTCAATGACCTGGTCGACGACGATGTCGTCATTCCTATCCCCAACGAACGGGTTCTTGTCCACGAACCAAGCGACAAAGCATTCCACGAACCAAGCGACAAAGCATTCGACTCAGTTCTCCAACTCGCGGTCTTTCATCGAGGCTAGACTGCTGCTCGCGACACCGACGCGAGAGGACAGTGATGCAACATACGCTCTTTGGCTGTGCCTTCTGCGACGCCCCGCCTGGCACCGAGACTGGCGAGGCGCATACCTGGGGCCAGGACGAGCGGGTCACCCACCCGATCTGCGTCGGCTGTGCCATTTAGACGGAGCCGGATCCCGATGAGCGCGATCACCACGCCTGCGACAGCTGTGGCCTCGTCGTCGACACGAGCGCGGCGCTGACGCGGTTCCGAGTGGAACTCGGCCACCTAGAAGGCCCACTCCAACTCTGCGCCCGGTGTAGTCCCGGTGGGCCAGCTACCTACTGGACGCGCGACCTCGAGGAGCATCTCGTGGACGGGTGACGCTTGGCCGAGTGAGGCTCACATCGTACACACGAAAACGGCTAAGTGCGTCTCACAATGTACACATCATGAGCACCGATAAGAAGCGCGTGCAGTTTCGGGCCCCCACCGGCTCATCGATCGGGCCGACGCACTTGCCGCAGTCCTCGGGGAAGACCGAACAGACGTCCTCGTGACCGCGCTTCGCGAGTACATCCACGACCTCGCCGAAGACGCTCGCCAAATCCAGCCAGCAGATCCACACGAAGAGTAATTCTGTTGTCTGTTGCACAGAGCTGTGTAACCATAGGATATACGAAGTGTGCGGTGAGAAGGAACTCAAGATCATTCTCGCACTTGACCCAGGAGATTCCATCTCCGGCGTCGCGCGGAAGATCGACGAAAACCGGGAGACGATTCGGAGCGTCGTGAATCGCCTCGAGGAGGCGGGATACGTCGCGTACGACGATGGGCTCCATCTCGTCGATCAGACGCTCCGAGACGCCGGTCTCGAGTTCCTGACGCCGTCAGCAAACATCTCGCCGCCATCCATAACGGAGGCGTACGTCCTCCCGCAGTTCGCGGGAATGGAGTATGCATACACTGGCATCGATGCGGTCTACGTCTGGACCGGCGGTGGCTACCATGTCGCTCGCGACCCAGAGGACTATCCGCTGTTCATCGCCGTCCACGAGCCCGACCTCGATGTCTGGACGGCGTTCTTCGATCGATTCGGAATCCCGACTGCGGAAGAACGCCTGCCCGCTGACGACTTCGATGGTTCGATACAGGTGGTCCTCGAGCCGGAGGCACAGATCGAGGCCGAGATGGTCGACGGACGGCCCGTTATTTCTCTCCAAGAAACCGTAGCGTTCGCAAACGAGCACTACGCGCACTTCCAGTCAGCACTCGACATGCTTGGCCGCATGTACGACAGCGTCGACACTGACGCGAACTACCGTCCAAACTTACTTGGAGTTATGACAAGAAATTTCTTCGACCAGGAGTGGCCTAGCCGCGGTTTATTATCGCCTTGAGAAAGCGGAGGCAAACAAAAATGAGCGACTCGTCGAATCAGACGATCTCACACCGGAGCAGCGTCTCGAACCGCCAAATCCCCGACTCATCAACGCTGGTATCGCGACGATTCACGACATGGCGACGTTCCGAGCCTGCGTCGCCTACGAGAACGCGAATTAGCAGCGCATCCAGATCCTCCGTCGACTTGAACAGCGGGCCAGCGAAATCCGCACACAGGACGACTAACGGTACATTCGGGGATGTCTGTCGGAGCCTTAGTAGATGAAGGATCGAATGATTGACCCACCGTATTAGGGATTAGAATATTATAGTTCAGACTATTATAGTCTGGTTCCTAACTTCGGAGCACATATGTATCTCCCGCCACGACCTGGAGGTATGGACCAGTTCGTCAATCGTATCGATGAACTCGATCGGTTGCAGACCCTCTATGAGAGTGACGCTGCAGAACTCGCAATTATCTATGGGCGCCGCCAGATCGGCAAAAGCGAACTCGTCCGCCAATCGATTGCTGATCGCGACGATGCCGTGTACTATCAGGCAGTCCAAGGAACAGCGACGACACAGCTCAGGCGATTTGTCGAGGCAGCAGCGTCGACCTATCCAGACATCACGGCCGTCAAAGAGGAGTGGGAACCGCTCTTAACGTACCTTACCGACAGAGACGCCGTCATCGTCATCGACGAATTTCCGTACCTCATCGAATCGAACGAGGGACTTCCCTCGGTCATTCAACATCTGTGGGATACAGCTATCGACGAGAGTCAGGCGACGCTCGTACTCACAGGCTCTGCAATCGGCATGATCCATACCCACGTCCTCGATGGCGGTGCGCCACTCTACGGACGGGTATCCCAGACACCGAATGGCCGCCTCGAACTCACCCAGCTGCCGTTTCGCTCCATCCAAGAGTTTGTGCCGACGTACGATCCCGAAGAACGGGTGTTCGTCTATGGCGTCTTCGGCGGCACACCCCGATATCTCAGCCCGCTCGATCCATCACAGAGCCTCGGAGAGAACATCACGCGGCTGCTGTGCGACCCGGATGGCCCACTCCACGACGAGCCCGAAACCGTCCTCCAGATGGAGCTCAACGAGGTGAACACGTATTTTTCGGTTCTGGAGTCGATGGCCAGCGGGAACCGCAGTCGAAACGAGATCGCTCAGGGGGCCGGCATCGAGAGCACCAACACGTCGTACTACTTCGACCGGCTGGAAACCCTCCAGATCATCGAGAAACATCATCCGGCACTCGCCGATCCGGCGCGCAGCAAGCGGACTCGATACAGGATTCGAGATCCCGTATTCCGGTTTTACTTCCGGTATCTCTACGGCCGCGGGGGACAGTACGAACTCTACGGCGAGAACGCCTACGCGGATCTCATCGAACCGGAATTGCCCGACTTCGTCAGCGAAACGTTCGAATCGCTCTGTCACCAGGCCGTGCCGGCGCTCTATGCAGACTACCAGCTCACACAGGTACCAAGCCAGTGGTGGTACAAAGGCCAGGAAGTAGATGTCGTCGCACCAACTGATGAGTCAACGCTGATCGCTGGCGAAGCGAAATTTACCAACACCCCCCTCGGCTATGACGTGCTCGCGGACCTCGAAGACGACGTGGAGCAAATCGATTGGACACCCACCGGAGGTGGTGAGCAGACGTATGAATTCGCCTTGTTCAGCCGCTCTGGGTTCAAACGCTCCGTCGAGGAAGCTGCAGACGAGCGTGATGATCTCCGGCTATTCGATCTCTCCGATATCGTTGCCATTCTCGAGAGTGGAACCACCGATTAACGTCGGAGGGTAACAGCTGGGGATAGTTTTTCTCCCCCAGGAGGGGGTGCGGGGCGAGTTCCCGCGTTGATTCATTATGGCACTCACTGCGAGTACGACCAGCAACGCAGCTAGCGAAATTGCAGCTGCTCGGCAGGCTGACCACGTGGCGTTCCTCCATCGAGTTCCGTTCGCATATGACGCGCGCCGACTCGGCTTTCTTACAGGCTTTCGCGAGGACTGTACCTACCAACAGCAGCAGTTCAAAGCGTTAGAGTTGCCTGTCGGAATGCTCGATAACGATTTTCGAAATCCAGACCTTGATCGGTACGTCGAATGCTTTTTCGAGTACGAACCGCAGGTCGGCGTGATCGGTGACGCCTACGACGTTGACGAGGTCGATGAATACGTTACTGCCGCGCACGAAATCCAAGGAAGCTACCCCGGTGCAGATCTCGTGATCGTTCCGAAGTGCCGTGCCGCGATTCGCGCGGTCCCCGATGACCTCGTTGTCGGGTACTCGCGAGGCTACGCTGATCGACTCGCCCACGAATTCTCTGACCCTGTGGATTGGCGTGGCCGTCGCGTCCATATTCTCGGTGGGAGCCCACCCAAGCAACTCAGCGTGATCGACCAGCTTACTCGCCCGACGCTGACGGGCGACCCACCGGCCGATATCGTCGGCCTCGACTGGAACGGTGTCCACCGCGGGGCGCAGTTCGGCGAGTTCTGGACGCCAGACGGGTGGGACGACAGCGGTCGCGACGCCGATCATGTAACTGTTCGCAAGACCGTGCGCCACGGCCTTGCTCGGGTTCGTGAGTTCTGGCAGGCGCAGGGCGTCTGGCCCGAGGCGACACCCCCGGAGGACGAGCCCGAAATCGCGTATCAGGGTCCGTCACCGGGCGATATCGAGAGTGCGGCGTGTACCGAGTGTGGCACAAACGTGTGGACGACCGAGCGCGGTCCCTACGTCGCAGAGTACGACACGGGGGACATCTGTGGCTACTGCAGCTACGACTGCTACTTCTCGCACCGGCACCGGAATCACCTCGAAGAACTTGCTGGTGAGCAGAGCGTCTACCTCCCACCGGCCTGACGCCACGAGTGTTTTTTTGCGCCCCGAGGGGTGCGACGCGTCCTAATCTGACGCAGTCGCCGTGAACACGATTTACTGAAATCATGGCTACGACCAGTGATTCGTCGGTCTCGTTCGAGGAGACCGATGCCCGACGTGATGAGATGCACAGTACCATCGAAGCGTGGATCGACGACCTCGTTGACCACGTTGACGATGCGCAGGAAAGCGAGGAGTTCCAAGAATGGTTGGACGTCCAGAGTCGGTTCCACGGCTACTCGTATCGGAACACACTCCTGATTAAGCGCCAGTATCCTGAGGCGACGAAGGTCGCAGGCTACAACACGTGGCGGAATAAGTTCGACCGGCACGTTCAGGAAGGCGAACAGGCCATCTGGATCTGGGCCCCAATCATCACCAAGCAGTGCCCGGAATGCGAGAATTCGCCCAACTACCACGAACAAAGTGACTGTGAATACGACGAGACATCGCCAGACGAGTGGGCGAAAGGGCTTGTCGGCTTCAAGCCAACTGCAGTCTTCGATGTGTCCCAGACCGAAGGTGAACCGCTTCCCGAGTTGGAGACCGAGGCGGTTGGCGACGCCGACGACATTGTACCTGCACTCAAGGATGCGGCCGCTGATATCGGCGTGACAGTTCGTGTTGTCGATACAGACGCGTGGGAGCATGGCGACGCAAAGGGCGTCTGCAGATATCGGAGTAAGCGTAATCTCCAACCAGTCGTCGAGGCGAAAGCCCGCTCGAATCAGGCCGACCTCGCCGTGACGCTCATCCATGAGTATACCCATGCGATCCTCCATGCAGACGTTACTGACGAGACTGAGCGGGCGAAACGTGAGGTCGAAGCAGAAGCTGTCGCGTACATCGTTGGTCGGTACTGCGGTCTTGACACTAGTGGGTCGGCGTTCTACCTCGCTGCATGGCGGGACGATGACTCGGGAGTAGTTCAGGAGCGCCTCGGTCGAATCAGTTCGACCGCTCAGGAAATCATCACGGCCATCAAGGATTGAACTTTACTGATTCTGTATTAACCAACAAAACTATGGATTGGCGGTTCGAGTTGGTTAAGATAAGAGCGGCCGATGTCCTACGAACCACCGACCCCACCGTCAAGCCTCCCAACGGATCTGGTCAACACGCTCAACGAGTACACTCCGGAGCGACTACATGACGTTGCAACGTACGCCGAAGAACTGGCCGAACACAAAGAACGTGAGGCGCGTCTCCAGGAAGAGGGGGACCGAGACAAGGTGGAGGAACGACCAGATGACTTACCGGACGATGTCCCCGCAAAAGCGACGATCACAATTAAGGAAATAAATGACAACCGCTACTACTACTGGCAGTGGCGAGATGGGGACAAAATAAGGTCTCAATACAAAGGTCCTGTCACTCCAGACGAGTAGAGCTACTTGTCGGCTAAGACGTGTTGATATATCGCTATAGTATTGACACCACAGATCTACGCCAGAGACTAGTTGTACCATCAGAGAACGACTTCCAGGGTTCTACGTGCTTACACTAGTATTGCCAATAGAACATCGAAATGGGGGATAAAGAAACGACGAACTATTCTGTACGGTCGACGTGTTCTCGGATAGAATCGTGGACGCCGACAAGGTCAATAACGTCGGATAGTGCGTCAACGACGACGGAGAGGTCTTGGGCGAGGTCGTGTTCACGATATTGACCTCCATCCAGTCCCTCGTTTTTCTTCTCGACGCTGACCAGGCCAAGCATTGCGAGGTCGTCCATTTGGTCGCGCATCCAGCGACTAGTGAACGAGTCGTCTTTCGCACGTTCGGAGAGGAGTTTGTACCGCTCGTAATGCTTGCGTGATCGGATCGGCGTTTCGCCTTCCGCGTGAAGTGTTGCGAGCGCGTAAAGCGCGATCTGTTCGTTCTCACTAAGGTCCATTATACCGCGGTGGACTTCCTCTCGTTCGAGCATCTTCCGGCCTTCTTTGACGTGTTTCTCGGTGACCGTATCAGGGTGGTCGTTGTTAGAACCTTGTTCGCGTTCCTCTCGAGCCTTATCTCCAGCTTTAAGTAGTAGATCGAGGGCTTTGCGAGCGTCGCCAGATTCCTGTGCCCCATATGCTGCACAGAGTGGGATAACGTCATCAGAGAGAGCTCCGTCTTGGAAGGCGACTTCGTGACGTTGATTGAGAACATCTTGGAGTTCATTCGCATCGTAGGTCGAGAACGAGATCTGCCGTTCACAGAGTGATGATCGGACTTTTGGAGAGAGTGAATCACGGAAGGTGAGGTCGTTGCTGATGCCAATGACGGCGATGCGGGCAGTCTCGATGTTGTCGTTTTCGCGAGCGCGGGAGAGTTGGTAGAGGATGGAGTCGTCGTTGAGGTGGTCTACTTCGTCGAGGACGATAATGTGGAGGCCACCGCGTTTGTCGAGTTCCTCCCAGAGCATGTCGTACACTTGGGACCGGGGATAGCCAGACTCGCTGATTTGTTCGTCGGCGGAACGGTAGTTGTTGACGAGCTCGACGCCGACGCGGTAGGAGGTGTTGAGTCCGTCGCAGTTGAGGAACTCGGTGTGGATTGAGACGTCGTGTCTGTCAGCATCGCTGGTAAGGCGGTCAAGAAGGAATTTAGTGCTGGCAGTTTTCCCGACACCGGCCTTACCGTAGAGGAAGATATTATCGGGTTGTTCACCGTTGATCGCGGGAAGGAGTGCAGCGTGGTACTCTTCAAGTTCGCTATCGCGGCCAACAAGGGTGTCAGGGGTGTAGTCGTCCAGTAACGCTTCACGGTTTTCGTATGGAAACGCTTGTGGACTAAATTCGTACGCGGTCATGAGCCGGTCGTTGCTGAGTACGTCTTACTCGGGAAGTATAAAATCATCGGACCACCCTTTCCAATGCTTCCAGTGCTACTCGTTCTTTAAATCACCCCCACACCCCACTGTTCCAGTGCTATCCCAAAAAGGTAAACCATCAAAATAACTGCCCTATTATAACCGATGGTTTTATTATAGGATGTGTTAAACGATACCCGTACTAGAACTCATCCAAATATAGAGAGCTTTCTTTGGCAGGTGATTGTACAAATCACGCCCGCTATCTTGTTCTTCCAGCAAAAAGCACTGGAACGCTGGGGTGTGGGTGTTCGCAAATGGACTACGGCACTAATCGACTCCTACGAAAGCACTGGAACGACGGGGTCTCCCCCTCATCACACGCGTAGCAAAACGAGACTGCGGGTTCTCCCCATCGACCATCTTCTTGCCATCCCCGGATAACAGAGAAAGCACTGGAACTATCGGGTGTCTCTCCGAACGAGTTCACAATTCGACGAATAGCACTGGAACAGCGGGGTATCCCTCGAATGAGCTAGTCTCTGATGATAGCACTGGAACAGTGGAGTAGTCTTGACCTCCGTTCTTGTTACTGAGAAGGACAAAGCACTGGAACAGCGGGGTGGTTCTCGACTCTACGTATCATCGCTCCATAGGCAGAGCACTGGAACAAGGGGGTCTGTATTCTTCACCGGCCGAATTCCGTAGACTAGCCTTGACGCTGCTTCTAACCCTGCCCTGACGGACAAAATCTTTCTTGATTACCATCGAAGAGCCATAGAATTGGTTCTCTGAATAACCGAATGACGTTGTTGCAGTGAGGGATGATATATTCCGTTAATCCGTGTTTCCTATCTTTGGAGAACGCGAAATCGATTTCTATGTTTTCTCGTCTTCGATATCGACGCCACGATCTTCGAGAATGACTTTAGCGAGTTCCTCGGGATTGTTCTTCGCCACTTGTATCGCGGCATCCTGAATCTCCCGTCCGGTCTCATTCCGGACGCCATGTTCACGAAGAAACGGCTTCGCCTCGAAATCGACCGCGTCCTCGAACTCTGTCACCGTCTCGTCGCGGACGTACCAGCTCTCTCGGAGGTCATCGGAGAAAGGGAACGCAGGCTCTACACGGGGGTCAGTCTTCTCTTCCGCCTCATTCTTCTCTTGTCCCTCTTCTTCCTCCTTTTCTTTGTCTTGACGACTATCGTCTCGCTCGGATGTCGCGTCCGTGTCTGCTGTCGCGTCCCTCTCGTCCGGTTCTGTTTCGTCGTCGGTGGCCGATTCACCGAGGTCGAAGCCGGTCATTGATAGATGCCTCCCCGCTCGATGATCTCTGCCAATGCCTCGAAGTGCTGGATTTGACTACACTCGGGGTCGTAAGTCGTCACTGGCTTACGCTCCTCGTAGGCATCGCCGAACGCGGCAGAGTGCCGAATCGGTATCTTCGGCGGATCTATCTCGCCTTCGTCGATTGCCGCCCACTCGTCTGCGGTGACTCGCGCAAACGGTGGGATATGGTTGTCGAGTACTTCGCCGACGTCTACGTCCTCGGGGAGCGTGCCAGTATCAGGGTCGACACCGTCGCGGCCAGCGAGCAGATAGGCGGCGAACTGCTCTTGGGTATTCATTGCCTCAAGGAGTCGGCGGTCTTTCGTCTGCTGGTCGATACGCGCCCGGAGGTCGTTAGGCACGACCGCCAAAATCTCGAAATCGATGTGCTGGCGGATTTCACCAACCAACTTCGTTGCAGTCTCGCGCATTCCATTCAAGGCCTCCGGAACTGGCTTCAAGGGCAGGATGGCGTTCGGCGCTGCAACGACTGCGTTGTTCACCAGTTTGTTCCGACTACCTGGAATATCGAACAAGATATATTCGTATTCGTCACTGAGCAGTGGATCGACGAGATCCTGTTTAAGCCGCATATCGCTCGCCATCACACTGTCACGGGCAAGGTCCTCGGTCACCGTTTCGAGATTCACGCTCGGGATGAAGTCGAACCCATAGCCGGGTTGCTTGATGATGTCCCCTGGGTTAGCGTCTTCGAGGAGGACATCGCCGAGGTCGAGGGTATCCTCGTCTTCGCGCGTGTAGTATCCGAGTCCGGTCGAAAGATGACCGGCCGGATCGAGGTCGGCGACAAGTACATCGTGGTTCCGTAGTTCGCCGAGGACACCGCCGAGAGTGTTTGCGAAAATGCTCTTTCCGAAGCCACCTTTGAGCATCGGGAGGCAGACTGCGCGTGGTTCACGTTCGGGGGAAATCTCCGTTTCTGACATTGTGTTTCACCATGAGGGAATTGTGGGAACTTCACGAACTGTACGAACTTTACGATTCGTACAATTCGTAGAGTTCGGGGGATTGCGAAGTTCGCTGTCGGTCAACTCAACTCAACCAGGGATAATAAAAGTTCTCGAGAAGCTCACGAACTTTACGAACTGTACGAATCTTAGGAGGTTTGAACCTTGTACGAACTGTGAGAATCCTAAAGTTCGCACGGATCTCTATTACTTGTTGGTCTGTAACTCGTAAAGTTCGTACGAACTCCTCGACTCGTACAGTTTCTACGATTCGTACAATTCGATATACCTCAGAAGATGGTTCACTTTCAATAT